>JASIJX010000545.1 GCA_030049955.1 Acidobacteriaceae bacterium | reverse complement strand
TGTGCTGGCCAACACCGCCGCGCGCCTCGATTACACGCCTGGCCGCGACTGGCGCTCCACGGAGGACACGGCTGTTGCCGCCAGCATCCTGCGCGGCGGAAATCCTGCATGGTCCAACTGGCGGCGCGGACAGGATTACTACCAGGAGGGCGTGCTGCTGTGGCTCGATGCCGACACGCTCATCCGCAAGCTGACGGCCAACAAAAAATCGCTCGACGATTTCCAGCACATCTTCCTCGCCAAGGGCGGCAACACCGGCCCGCTCATCGTTCCTTACACATTCGACGAGTTGGTCACTGACCTGAATGACGTCGTTCCCTATGACTGGGCGACGTTCCTCCACGACCGCATCGACAAGATTCAGCTGCATGCCGACTTCGCCGGCATCGAGCAGGGCGGATACAGGGTCGTCTACCACGATAAGCCCACCGCCAGCGAACGCCTGATGGCCAGCGCTCAGGAAGGACGCGGGCCAGCGGTGAACTGCTGGTACTCGATCGGGCTCAGCGTTGCCGGCGACGGCGTCATCTACGATGTGCGCTGGAACGGCCCCGCCGACAAAGCTATGCTCGCACCGGGCGAAAAGATCATTGCCGTGAATGGCCAGGTTTTCAGCGCCGATGCACTGCGCTCGGCCATTCGCGACGCCAAGGGCAGCACGGAGCCGATCCGCTTCATCGTTCAGGCCGACAATTTTGTCTCGTCCGCGCAGATCGACTATCACGACGGCGAGCGCTATCCGGCTCTCGAACGCGTCGACGGCGCGCCGGATTATCTCGACGACATTCTCAAGCCGCTTACCACGCCGGAAAAAGCACCCGAGCAAAACGAGAAGGCGGAGTAAGAGAAAAAACGCAAAGAACTCCGGCGGGATTGCAATCCCGCCGAAGCTCTCTTGTTTTCGGTTTGATCGTCTCTACTGCACCGACACGTTGACATAGAACGGCAGCGACACCTGGTTCTCGCTGCCGTAAACATTGATGCCCGGCGCCCCACTCGAGGTCGTGCAATTAGCGTTCGGTCCTACCTGCGGTATGCACTGGACTCCCACCTGCTGCGCTGTCACGGTTACTGCGTAGCTACCCGCCGGCGAGGATAACTGCGCTTGCGGGCTTAGATTGGTCGTGCTGCATGCACTCAGGCTCACGGCCAGCGCACAGCCCACTACCATCAGCACGATCATCGGCAGCCAGCCCGCCTTTACGAAGGCCCTGCGCCGGAAGAACAGGCTCAGCATGCCCAGGCCGAAGATTGAGGCCAGCGTCACCGATGCGACCGCAGCATTCCGGCTGGTCGTCGTGCCGACGCCGATGTTGGTGTTGATCGTCATCGTCACGGTGCCCGGCAGGCAGTTGTCCGCCGCAGCCGTGGTTCCGGAGCAGGGGATCTGTACCGAATTCGGCGCGCTCGGCTGATTGGAATTTACCGTCGAGGGATACGTGAACGAGCATTCGCTGTGCGGGGGCAGGTTATCGCACGACAGTGTCACCGGGAAGTTATAGTCGTTCAACTGTCCGCCCTTGCCCGCATAGCCATAGCCCAGCAGCGAGGTCAGCGTTAGCGTTGTGCTTGCCGACGAGCCAGCCTGCACGTTCAAAGTCGAAGGGCTGGACGTAATCGTCACCAGCGGGCTGCGCAACGCCTGGTACAACTGCGGTTCCGTCCCGGTAAAGCCCTGGAAGTTGGCGTCTCCGCTGTACACCGGCGTGACGTAGTGCGTCGAGACCACTGGCGTGTATGTGGTGTTCTGCGGCATCGGCAGGCAGCCCGTGATGAACTGCGCAGACGCGCTGTCGGCATTGGCCCCGCTGTTGACGATGAACTGGATTCCATCACCCGAGTTCGTTGAGACAGTCGTCTGTGACGGGCAAGCGACGCCGGAGTAATTAGTCAGTGCGCAAATGGCCGCACCCTGGCCTGTTGCCGACGTTCCCGGCGGACAGGTGGACGAGTTATCCATGAACGTGATGGTTCCGGTCGGAACTCCGGCCCCCGTATTGATGGTTACCGGCAGACTGTATTGCCAATAAGCCTGAGAGCCGTCGTATGGGATGGACCCGGAAACAGAGCCCGATTCCAGAACAAATGGCAGATACGGTGGAGGGTTGGGATCGAGGGCAAGACTGGTGATCTGCGACTTGGCGATCGTGGCATTCACCGTCGTCGTCGACCGGCCAAAGGTGCGGTCGCCTATGTATTCGACCGTAATCGTCTGCGCTCCGGCCATAATGGGCGAAAGATTGAAGCTTGTGCCGCCCGAGCCGTTCACGGTTCCCGTCACCGTTACCGACACCGGCACGGGCACCGGGCCGCAGGTTTGGCCTGTCGGGCACGATTGAAGCTTTGCGACCCAGGAAGTGAATGTCACCGCAACTTGTCCGCTGGGGAAGGTGCTACCGCTCTGCGGCGTAACGCTCACCGTGATGGGAGAATTAATGGCCTGGGCCGAACTGGCCACGGTAGCGTTCAGATTGGAGCCGGCAAGCGCAACCGCCGTACCGCTCGCATCGATCGCCGTCGCATATGCCGAGTTGCTCGTGAATGAGATCTGGCTGCTCAACTGGCCCTGTTCGCCGGGGCCCGGATTCAGCGTCACGACAACTTCGCAAGTGGCACCCACAGCTATCGGGCTGTTCGCCATGCAGGTCCCGTCAGCGGCGGTCCAGTCGGTCACCGGCACCGAATCCACAACCGGGTTGGTCGCCGAATAGCCGGTCACCGTCAGCGCGGTATTTCCGGTGTTCGTCACCGTCGCAGGCAGTACTGCCGACTGGTTCGTCGACGTGAACGGAGCGAAGTTGAGCGACCCGTTGACGCTCACAACGTGCACGTCTTCCGCGGCCCCGTCGATCAGATATACGTTGCTTGATTGATCCAGCGCGAGGTTGGTGGGGTTGGTCACGCTCGCGGCAACGGCTGTTGCGCTGCCCGTTGCCAGCGCCCCGCTCACCAGCGGAATGCGTTCTGTGCCGCCCGAGCTCGAAATGTACACCGCGCCGGATGCATCCACGGCAACGCCTGTCGCACCACTCAGAGTACTCAGGAGCGTCGTTGGTGCACCCACGCCGCCGGCAACTTCAAACAGATTTGATCCGTCGATCACGTACAGATTGTTGTTTGAATCCACAGCCACGGCCGAGGGCGCAGTAAAGCCCGCGGTCATCATAGTCTCCGACTGCGCCACTAGCGTAGGGCCGGTCTGGCCAAGATTGCTCAGCTTCACCACGCGCCCATTCGAGGGATCGGCCACATACAGGTTGCCCAGGCCGTCGGCTGCCAGCCGCAAGTTGTTGCTGCCCAGTCCGGTCGTCAACTCCACCTGCCCACTCGCGTTCAGCCCCGACGGACCAAACGGAACTTCATATACGTTGCCGCTGTCGGCAATGAACACATCGCCCGCGCCATCCACGGCAACCCCAGTGGGCGCCGTCAGCCCACTGCCGATACTCTTTGCAGCTGCCGACGAGCCGGCCGCATACATCAGCACCGCGCCCTTGCCGGCATCGGCAACATAAACATTACCCTGTCGATCCAGCGCAACCTGACTGGGCGTGCTCAGGCTGCCGCTTGCGCCAATGTTCGACTCCAGCGCCGGGCTCGCTTGCATCAGCGCGCCAGTGCCCGTGCCGTGCAGCACAATGGATGCCAAAACATTGCTGTTGTTGTCGAGCATCAGCAGCTTTGCTGAGATGCTGCCCACCGAGTGCGGCGTCATGGAAACCGATTCCGTACACGTGCTGCCTGCTGTGTAGGCAGTTCCCGTGGTGCAGGTGCCGCCGGTCAACGAAAAATCTGGATTCGTGCTGCCATCCTCGACGATCACGAAGCTCGCCGGCGTCGCGCTGCCATTGAAGGTATAGCTCACCGGAACGGAATTAGCCGTCGCCGTCGACACCGTCGAGAAGCCTAGCTCTGCGTAGCTGAGGTCAACCTTCGCTACGTCCGCCTGACCGTTGTTCTGCGTCTGCGTCGTGGGCACATATAGGATGTTCCGCGCCAAGTCGAGCGCTACCTCGCCCTGCGCCGGAACCGCGCTCACCTGGTAAGCGGAGCCGGTCTGCGGGGTGCCCGATGAATTGGGCACCATAAACACACCGTCGGTGCCGTCGCTGATATATAGGTTCCCGCTCGGATCGGTGATGACTCCCGTCACGTTGGGCAAATTGGGATCGACCCGCGTGAGGCAACTAGAGCCAGTCGCGCGTTCTGTTGATCCGTTCCCGTAAACGGGGCAGTCCGAAGCAATCGGGGCCTTGTTCGCGCCCGCAGCAAAGGCAGCAGCCACGCTCGCCTCGGGAATTTCATAAACGCCGGGCAAGCCTCCCGGAGACGGATAGCTGGGATCTTCTACGAAGTAGATGTTGCCCTCCGGGTCCGTGGCAAGCGAGATGGCGCGCGCCGTCAACTCGGTGACGATCTCGGTCATCGCCTCTGGAACGGCTATCGGTTCGCCATTTACGGCGTATGAGTTAATCGTGTTGCTAGTCGTCACGGGAAGGCTGAAGATAGGACCATTACTAGCCTGGTCAGAAAACAGGATGTTATAGGTAAGAGGAACGCTAATATAACTACCGGAACAAGCACCGTTGGAGCTGTTATAGCTCTCAAACGGGCAAACATAAGGGCTTGAAGTAGGTGCCGTGGGGCCGGTATAAATCGTCAATGCCCAAGGCTGGAAAAAATAAGGTGTGAAGTTGAGATAACTAGAGCCTTCCGCGAAGTCAGGAAACTCTCCCGTCTCTTCCCCCTTAACGCCATTATTCACATAGCAGTAGCCGGTTGACGGCGTGTTCGCCGTAACCGTGGACGAAAGATTAGGCCAGGGAGTCGCAGCCGAGCCGTAAGGAAACATGAGAAGACAGTTGTTAAAGTTACCCTCAAGATAAAGGTTATTGCTCGGGTCGACTAGTATCCCCGGATTTCCTCCACCGTAACCATTATTAAGGCCACCCGGAGCAACCAGCGTAACAACCGAAGCGCCTCCTTCGGGAAATTCATAAGCAGCCATTCCGCCAGCGTCTACTACCAGCCAGTCGCCGTTCGAATCGAGTGCCGTCTGCTGGATGGCGCCCCAGCCCTTGGGGTGATTGAGGCCAACGGGCGATTGCGCTGTCACCAGCGGCGTCGAACTCTGCGCCAGCGCCATCCGCGGCAGGCCCAAAATCATCAGCAGCAGCGCGATTGCAAACCCCGCGCCCCGGCGCGGTGACGTGAACGACGTGGCCATAGCAATTCCTCCCAAAGCGCTCTTCGTAATTCCAGCCGGTGGTCGTTGCGTCCCGGCGAGCGAGGCTTGCAATCTGTTCTTGCTCGCCGCGCGCCGCCTCGTCCGCGCGGAAAGCACATCTCTTCGTCTACTGCACCGTCGTAGGCAGCACGAATGCTGGTGATAGCAGCGAATTCTGCTGCGAGTTCGCTGGGTCGTAAGTGA
>JASIJX010000544.1 GCA_030049955.1 Acidobacteriaceae bacterium | reverse complement strand
CTGCGCCGGCTACGATTCGACCAGCATTGCCAGCGTCGCGTTGCGCCCGCCAATTCGATGCCGCCCCGGCGTGCTCGGCGACAGTCGCGCAATCATCCCGCACGGAATCGGCAGCGTCTGGTTCATGTTGGTAGCCGCCAGGTTTTTCTGCGCGCCGTTTTTCTCTGCATCAGCTTCCATTCCCGCCGCATCCGGATATACCGTCGTCGCGCACGCTTCAATGTCGAAGTCCGTATTGATCACCCACGCTGGCACATTCAGCCCGAGTCTCGCCCAGAACTTGAACCGCAGCGCCAATTCCTCGGTGCCATTCAACTTGTACGCGAAGATGTTTGGTGGTGCTGGCAGTCTCGAGCAAACCGCTCTCCTCGCTGCATTTCCCTGCTAACAGGGAATTTAACAGGGAATTCTGGATGTTTTGGGCTCCCGTTCACGCATGGCGCCGGATGGTATTCTGCACAATTCACAGTGCTTAGATCACACTGGCGATTATCGGGGCTCAAAAAAGAACAGGGAATTTTTTCGGCATATCAGGGAATTGAAATTCCCTGTTACGGGTTCGAGCACCGAAAATTTGGTATTTTCTTGTGACCTTGTAGCGAAAAGCGCCCCCAAATTTCCACTACGTAAGTAGAGCAATTTTTTAAGGGCGGCTTTCACGAAAGCCGGAGGCCGGATTGGTTGGCCGACATCGACCTTGCTCAGAATCCGTGACCGCGCCGGCGCCATCTCGCGCGGCTCAGTGCGTCTTCTTTCCGAAGGAATATCTTCAATTGAATGAAGCTGCTTTCTAATGCTGAGCGCATGCGGCGATTGACGCATTTCATTGTTTAACTTAGACGGCTCCGGGAGGATTTCAGCAACTGGTGCCGGCGTAGGCGCAGTGGACGCCAGGTCATAAGGCTGGAGCCTTGCGCTGATGAAAGGATTCGCCGTCACGAGCAGAATTCCTGAGACATGTTCGACAATCTTCCGCTAAGGATTAGCGGAAATCTGGAGCCTCTCCAAATAGCGATCCTGGTGCGGTGGGAATTCAAATCCCAAGTCTAGATAAAAGTTCTGGGCATCGTGAGTGATCAACGAGACGCGCCGGATCAAACGAATGTCAGGATGATCAAGCACGCACCGTATCAGCCAGGATCCCAGCCCTTGACCTCGCCAATCCTCGACAACGTATACATCACACAGGTAGGCGTAGGTGACGTGGTCGGTAATCAGGCGCGCAAACCCAACCTGGGATCCTTCCCGGAAGAGGGAGAAGCAGAGGGAGTTGTGCAGCGCGTGCCTCATCGCTTCCTGTGACAGCCCGGTAGCCCACGGCGCCTTGGTGAGAAACTCGTATACCGCGTCGAAGTCGAGAGCTTGCGTCCCCGTGCAGACAGTGTAGATTCCCTGTTGCCAATGATTTGGACCCACTTCGATCAATGAATACTTCCTCTCGCGTGATAATTCTCAACGTCGAGAATATGCGTTCCACAGTCTGCACGGGAATAATGTTCGCGGTTTATGTGAAAAATTCACATTCGACCAAAGGGCGTGCTCTATACTCGACCCGTTTGGGGTCTTGACCTTTGATCTTCAATCCCCGGAAAGACGGTAGATGAAGTCGTTGCAATTTCTGCTATTCCTTCTTGCAATGTCTGTAGTTTTTTCCTTCACCGAGGCGCAAACGGCGGCGCTCGCCAGAAGGCCGCCGATGGGATGGAATACCTGGAATCACTTCCGCCACAATTTTGACGACAAGCTGATCCGTGCCGAGGCCGATGCCATCGTCTCCTCGGGCATGAGAGATGGGGGATACAACTACGTGATCCTGGACGGCGGCTGGGAGGGTGGTCGAGACGCGCAGGGCCGGATTATCGCAGACCCGAAGCGCTTTCCTGACATGAAGGCACTCGGCGATTATCTACACGCAAGGGGCTTGAAATTCGGCATTTACTCGTCGCCGGAAAAATCGACCTGCGATGGGGGAATGGGCAGCTTAGGCCATGAAGAGCAGGATGCGCAAACATTCGCAGATTGGGGCGTTGATTACCTGAAGTACGACGTCTGCGACGGAGAAGCGGTCTACCTCAAACTTGAGGCGCAGGACCCGGCCATGGCCCATGAATACATGGTCGATCTCTACGCCAAAATGCAAAGAGCGCTGGCAAAGACCGGCCGCCCGATCGTTTACAGCGTCTGTCAATACGGGCTGGACGCGGTCTGGCTGTGGGCGCCGCAGGTGGGCGCCAATCTGTGGCGCACAGGCAACGATATACACGACGAGTACGCTTCCGTGAGCGCAAATGGATTTACGCAGGCTGGTCTAGCGAGGTTCGCCGGGCCGGGGCACTGGAACGATCCTGACATGCTTGAGATTGGCAACGGCGGGATGAAGCCAGCCGCCTACGAAACACAGATGAGTCTCTGGGCGATTCTGGCGGCGCCGCTGATTGCGAGCAACGACGTGCGGCAGATGGACAAAACGACGCGTGACATCCTGCTGAATCGCGAAGTCATCGCTATCGATCAGGACGCGCTAGGAAAGCAGGGAGACCGAGTGCGGGACGAGGGCCCGCTTGAACTGTGGATGAAACCGCTCCAGGATGGTTCAAAGGCCATCGCGGTCTTCAATCGAGGACGTGCGCAGATGGACTTCCAGTTCAACTTTCGCGAAGTCGGGTTCTCGGGAAAGGTTAAGGTCCGCGACCTCTGGTTGCATCAGGACCTGGGGGTTCACTCGGGCGACTATGCGGTTGTTGTCCCTAAATATGGGGTCGTGATGCTGCGTGTGCAGAAGAGCCGCTGAGAGCTTGGGCTAGACAAGGCTTTGCGGTGAGTAGTCGTAGCGGAAAAGCAGAAGTGTTGCGAGCAATACCACGGCCGAGCCGAGGATTGCCTGAGGAGCCAGTCGTTCTTTCAGGATCATGCTCGCCAGGATGACGCCAAAGAGCGGTATGAGGTAAAGCGAGGACGAAGCTACGGTCACGTCCACTGAGCGTAACGCACGCAGAAAAAGGACCATCGAAATGCCATAGACAAAGAACGCCAGATATCCAAAGGCCATCCAGTTCAGTGCCCCCAGTTTCGCGGCCTGTGCCAGGCAATGGGGATCGAGTGCAATGAGCAATGGTATGCCGCAAATTGAGGTGGCAAGGTAGCTGAAGAAGAGAACTTCAAGATCGGAAAAACGATTCAACAGGCGTTTGGAATAGACGTTGTAAAACGCGGACCCAAGACAGCCCGAGACAATCAGCAAATTTCCTGCAAAAATATGTGTCAGCCCATGCGACCTGGCTGAGGAGATGGGTGAGAGCAGAAGCACGCCAATGCCGCCGATCAAAAGGCTTGCAATGCGCAGTGCAGTGAGCCTCTCGCACAAGAGCCAGGTTGCGATCACCGCACTGAGGACTGGGATCAGCGGGCTGAGGATTGCTCCGTTAGACGCGAGTGACCAACTGACTCCAATGGTCAAGCCGACCTGCGCCAGGAACTGGCCAGCGATGCCAGCAAGAAGGAACTCGTACCGGCAACTCCAGGCCGCGTGGCAGCGGCGGCGAAAGTCCGGCTGACTCAAAAGAATGCAAAAACCCACAAGCGTGATACAGAAGAACGGAAGCAGGGCAATGCCAAGCGGCGGGAATTGAGTGTCCAACAACTTCACGGCCACGCCCTGTCCAGCCCATAGCAGATTCGCCGCAGCTAACAGCACGGCCAGGCTCAGACGTCTTCCCACTGTGGAACGCACTATCCGACGTCCTCGAGCACAAGGACTTCTTCTGAGAGGGAATATCCGTCTGGGTTGTCGACCACCATTGAAGGTAAAACCGCGGTTGCTCCCGACAAGTTGACTCCGTCCGAACTGTGGCAAAAGGTCTTCGGCACACGGTCGCAGGTTGCCGTATATTCTTCGACCATCT
>JASIJX010000543.1 GCA_030049955.1 Acidobacteriaceae bacterium | reverse complement strand
ATGAAATAGCGCGAAGATTCTTTGCCGTTTGGCGCGCGAAAGTGAATGCGCCCGGCGGGAATGCGCACCGGTGATGCGGTGAGAAGCTTCTGTGCCGCTTTGGCGGGCGAAGCGATGAGGCCGAGGTCGGAGGCCAGGGCATTGGCCGTGCCGAGGGGGATCACGCCCAGAGCAACGTTCGTTCCCACGAGGCTTTGTATCACCTCGTGCACGGTGCCATCGCCGCCGCAGGCGATCACCGCATCGTATCCGGCTAAAACCGCTTCTCTGGCGCAATCCGTACCGCTGCCGGGCTCGAGGGTTTCAAACGCCTTTGCCTCTACGCCGGCAGCGCGCAGCACAGCGATAGCCTCGTCCACAGCCCGCGCGCGCCAAGCGGCATGTTGCCCGGAGTTGGGATTGTAGATAAGGGCTACGCGGCGAAGGGAGACCGTCAAGGTACGTGTACCGAGACGTGTCTCGCTTCGGCTCTGGTCGAGACTTGAGGCATTTGGACTTGCGACATTTGGGCTTGCGATATCAGGGCTCCCAACGACGGACATGATGACGCCAGCACTATCCTCTCAGAGGACTTCGGCGCCGATTATGAACGTCTTGTTTCTTTGACGATGAAGGCCGTTACATATGAGGTTCAATTGCGAGCTATCTGCCGGCTCGTCCCCCCACCCCCCTCAAGCCCCCGCCCCCTGCCAAAAGTCTCGAGGTCTATTGTTTTCAGCAGGATAGATGGTGGACTATTGGTCTTAGTTCTTGCTTTTCAGGCACTTAGGGTCTGTCGGTCCTGAAATTCAGTGCTTTTGCGGTAAAACCAGAGGCTGAGGGATTCTTCTCGATGGCCGGTCTGTTCCATTTTTGGCCGATTTTTTCTGGGAGATTCGAAGGCAGGCACAGGATAGTCCGATGGAGGGAAATTAGTGGCAAGGTTAGAACACTTTATAGGCCCTACAGAATCAGCGAATTATCGGATTTTCCGGGTGTTGGGAATATTGACACGATATCCAGCGTTCGTGTTTCACGGATGGGCAGCGACTGCCCTATTGTCTTCTCGCTTATGATTTGCGCAGAGGAGGGCTTGACGCCATGAAGCTGAGCGGGAACACGGTCCTGATTACCGGAGGCGGCACGGGCATTGGACGCGGGCTGGCAGAGTCGCTTCACAAGCTGGGCAACCAGGTGATCATCGCGGGGCGGCGCAGGCAGGCGCTTGAGGAGACCGCGGCGGCTAACCCGGGCATGAAGTCGCTCACGGTAGATATGCAGGATGCGGCGGCTATCCGGGAGTTTGCGGCGCGTGTTGCCGGCGAGTTCCCGGCGCTGAACGTGCTTGTGAATAATGCCGGCATCATGCGGGCGGAAAAGCTGGCGGCCCAGCAGCCGGACTTGCGGGATGCCGAGGCGATTGTTGCTACGAATCTGCTTGGCCCGATGCGGCTGACGGCGGCGCTGATGCCGCACCTTCAAAAACAAGCTGATGCCGCAATCATGAACGTTTCTTCCGGGCTGGCGTTTGTGCCGTTTGCGCTTTCGCCCACTTACTGTGCGACCAAGGCGGCGATTCATTCCTGGACGCTGAGCCTGCGCTACCAGCTACGCGGGCGCGTGGAGGTGCTGGAGCTGATTCCGCCGTATGTCGCCACCGATCTGATGAGCGGTAAAAACGATCCGCGCGCCATGCCGCTCGACAAGTTCATTGCCGAAATGATGGAGGTCCTGAAGAAGCAGCCCACGCCGGCTGAGATCTGCGTGGAGAATGTGAAGCGGCTGCGGTTTGCGGCGGAGAGTGGGCAGTTTGAGGCGGTCTTCAATGGGTTGAATTCAACGTGGACGGATGCGGCGCTGACGGAATCGGCATGAAGCGGTTTGTGTCGTGGTTTCCCAGGTCCCAAAATCGGGACTTGGGGCACCCATTTTTGCGGTAGACGAGATGTCCTTCGATCCGGGCATCCGCCAGAAAGTGATCAACCACTATTGGAGCCAATGACCAGCCGTAGAACAATCTCGAAATTGATCGGGTGCCTGAGCCTTGTCTGTTCTTTGGGATTTTGGGTACTTGTGTGCGTCGGCCAGGTAATGGGGCATTTCCCGGTCCTTCCCGACTTGCCGTTCAGTGGGTGGGTGCTGATATGGACTGCGGGGCTTTTGCTCGCCTTGATCGCTGCGGCGCTGGGGTCGAGGCGTTGGGCATTCGCCGCATTGCTCCCTGTCATTTCGCTCTTCGCCGCAATCGTCATCGTCAATCTGCCGGAGACGTTGCGTCGGTGAGCTGTGCCTACGATCGTCTCTTCCGCATATGCACTCGAACATTGCTGTGCCGGCAAAGAACGTGACTCCGAATTCCGGAGTGACTCAGTATCGGTAGATCGCGGCGGCTCCTGTTCCGGTTGGCATGCGCTCCTGGGGAACTACTACGACCTGGCCGCCTTTATTCATGACCAGCGCTGCCAGATCGTCGAGCACGTCGCTTGTTTGCGGACTGCTGATGTCGCCGGGCTCGAGATGGCCGGTTGATGCGTCGATCTGTCCGGGGATCTCGCGGTCGGCTTCTACCATCAGTTTGTCGACGCGTCCGGATGCGGCGGCGGAGGCGATCTGCGATATTCCGTCGTCCGAAAGTCCGCTGGGTTTTGCCTGCCCGAATTCCTCAATGAGTTGATTGAGGAGGGCCTGATAATGCGGCTCAACGACCGACCAGGCTCGGTTGCGGAGTTCGTCGA
>JASIJX010000542.1 GCA_030049955.1 Acidobacteriaceae bacterium | reverse complement strand
CGTCAACCTCGTCCGCGCCCTCGAAGAGCTCAAGCGCCGCAATCTGTGGATTGTAGGACTCGATGAGCACGGCCCCGCCGATTACGACCGCTTCGACCTCACCGGCGACTGCGTTCTCGTGCTCGGCCGCGAGGGCGCCGGACTGCACGATCTCGTCCGCCGCACCTGCGACTTCCTGCTGCGCATTCCCATGGCCGGCGGCGTCAGCTCGCTCAATGTCTCCGCTGCCGGCGCGGTGGTGCTCTATGAGGCCGCGCGCCAGCGCCGCGCTTCCCAACCGGCCCCGCCGCTCGTCCAAAAGGCTGCCGCCCGCAGGGCAAAGAAAGGCCTTGGTTCATGATGTTGTTCTCCGCCCGCCGCACGCGGGCAGTGGTGCGCTTTGCGGCTATTGCCGCTACGGCGCTTTTGTTTCAAGCTCCTGTTTTCGCGCAATCCGGATCGGGCAACTCCAATCCACCACAAGACAATCGGACCTCGCCCAACCAGGCTTCGCCCGATCAGGCCCCGCACGGCCAGGTCATTTACTCTCGCTCCACAGACGAGACCGGCCAGACCACCACCACCGCCGGCCCTGCAGCCCAGCCCCCACTGGGCAAGAACGCCTCCGAGCCAATCGCAACTGACGATGAGCGCCAGGCGGTAACGTTCACCAGCTTCGACATCGACGTCCACCTCGCCGCATCCGAGCAGCACATCGCCGTCCGCGCACTCGTCACCGTGCGCAACGATGGCAAAACCCCGCTGGCCCACATCCCGCTGCAGATCTCGTCCTCGCTCAACTGGGAGCGAATCCGCATCGGCGCGCGCGACGCTGCCTTCCAGGTGGCCACGCTCAACTCCGACGCCGATCACACCGGCCAGTTGCACGAGGCCGCCGTCACGCTCGCTTCGCCGCTCGCGCCGGGCGCCAGCCTCGCCCTCGACGTCACCTACTCCGGCGTCATCGCCGCCAACGCACAGCGCCTGCTGGCCCTCGGCACACCGGCCGATATCGCCATCCACTCCGACTGGGACTCCATCGGCGCCGATTTCACCGGGCTGCGCGGATTCGGCAATGTCGTCTGGTATCCAGTTTCGAGCGTGCCCGTAATTCTCGGCGACGGAGCCCGCCTCTTCGACGAGATGGGCCAGCACAAGCTGCGGCTCGTCGGCGCGCATTTCCGCCTGCGCCTCACTGATGAATTTCCCACTGGCCAGGCGCCCACAATCGCGCTCATCAATGGCCATCCCGCCGCGCTCGCCACCACTCCCGGCGGCGAGAACTTTCCCGGCGTAGCTACAGCCGCTCTCGACAACTCCGTGCTCGGCTTTGAAGCGCCCAGCCTTTTCGTCGCGGTTCGCACGCCGCACCAGGCCACCAACACCACGCTATGGGCATTGCCGGCCGACGAGCCGGCGGTAGCCGCGTGGTCAGATGCCACGAAAACCGTCACGCCGTTTCTTGAGGGCTGGCTGGGCGAGCACCCGCGCTCGCAGCTCACCATCCTCGACCTGCCCGACCCCGACGATGCGCCCTTCGAAACCGGCGCGCTGCTGGCCGCAAGCATCCGCCCCGTGCCAGAAGACCAGCTCAATACAATCCTCGTCCATGCGCTCACGCACGCTTGGTTCGACTCGCCGCACGCCTGGCTCAATCAGGGTGTAGCGCATTTCATGAGCACGCTATGGATTGAAAATACCGACGGCCGCGCCAAGGCGCTCGAGTCCATGGAAGCTACGCGGCAGGCGCTGGCGCTGGCTGAGCCGGCAAGTCCCGGCATCAGCGCGGGCCAGCCGCTGGCCGGCGCGTTTTCTCCCATTTACTACAGCACCAAGGCTACCTACGTTCTCTGGATGCTCCGCGACCTGGCCGGCGATCATGCGCTCGCCGCCGCTCTGCGCGCCTATAACTCCGCCGCCGGCGCAATTCAGCCGGAAGAATTCGAAAAGCAGTTGGAACAGGCTGGCGCCAACGAAAAGCTGAGCTGGTTCTTTGCCGACTGGGTCAACGCCGACAAGGGCCTTCCCGACATCTCCATCCAGAAGGTCTTCACCGAGCCTGCCGAAGCCGGCAACACGCTCGTCGGCGTCACGCTGGACAATTCCGGTTACGCCGCCGCCGAGATCCCCGTTACCGTTTCCACGGCCGATACGTCCGTAACGCGGCGCGTGCTCGTTCCCGCGCGTGGCAGCGTCATCCAGCGCATCACCGTCGCCGGCAAGCCCACGCGCGTCCAGGCCAACGACGGAACCGTCCCCGAGGTCGAAGCCACCGTCCATGTCACGGACCTGGCAATTCAGCCCGGCGCCGGCCAATCCTCGAGCCAGACGGGAGTGCCGCAATAGCTGCGATCGAATGAACGGTATCCCTCGCACCGGTGGCGCATATCCGCAGGTACGGGCGTTACAAGCAGCAGGAAAACCGGTTTTTGAAAGGGCACGACTTTACAGATTGCTGAAAAAGTCACAGCGTGGACGCGTTTTGAAAGGGCACGAGTTTACTCGTGCCGATAATGTCAGCTAAATCACCACGGCTTTAGCCGCCGAGGGATGTTTTTCGATCATCGAGCGGCCCAAATTGATTTTTCAGCAATCTGTTTAGTCGTGCCGAAATGCCGATAAAAAACAACCGGGTTTTAGCCCCTGAGGGAATGAGCAGCCTAACTCCACGGTATGCTCAAAAAGCCACTTTGCTATACTCCCACCAATCGAGGTTCTCAGCTCGTCCTGCTCATAATTGGCGACATGCAGATTCCTCTCTATTCTGCCGTCGCGCCCCGATGAGGAATCTCTGCGATGCGCTCACTTCACCGCTCTGCTTTTGTTTTCGCCTTTGCGCTTTCCGCCGTCTCGCTCGCCGTTGCGCAAACTCCTCTTCCGCCCACCGCCGTAGATATCCCGCAGCACTACACTCCGCCGCAAACGGACTACGACTACACCATCCGCGACGTGATGATCCCCATGCGCGACGGCGTAAAGCTCTTCACCGTGATCGCCATTCCCAAGGGCGCGCACAACGCGCCCATCGTCCTCACGCGCACGCCCTATAACGCTGCAGCGCGCATGCACGCCGAGGAATCCCCGCACATGATTGACGCGCTGCCTCTGAGCGACAACGTCTTCGTCAACGCCGGCTACATCCGCGTCTACCAGGACGTGCGCGGCAAGTACGGTTCCGAGGGCACGTACGTCATGACCCCTCCGCCCACCGGCCCGCTCAATCCCACCGGACCCAACGACACCACCGACGCCTGGGATACCATCGACTGGCTGGTCAAGAACGTTCCCGAATCCAACGGCAAAGTGGGCATGATCGGCTCCTCGTACGAGGGATTCACCGTAGTGATGGCGCTCCTCGACCCGCATCCCGCGCTCAAAGTCGCCGCGCCGGAGAGCCCCATGGTCGACGGATGGATGGGCGATGACTGGTTCCATTACGGCGCCTTCCGCCAGCCCAACCTCGACTACATCGCCGAGCAGACCGAAGTGCAAGGCGAGGGCAAGATCATTCCGCGCAAAAACTACGACGACTACACCAACTTCCTCGAAATCGGCTCGGCCGGCGACTTTGCCCGCTACGGCGGCGTAGACAAGCTGCCCTATTACCAGCAGCTCCACGATCACATCACCTATGACAAGTTCTGGCAGGACCAGGCGCTCGACAAGCTCATCGCCAAAATCCCGCTCAA
>JASIJX010000077.1 GCA_030049955.1 Acidobacteriaceae bacterium | reverse complement strand
ATCGCGTATCCCACAACGAAGCAGGTTAGCGAGGAGATCAACAGCAATACGGCCCAGATGAGGAGTGGAATTCGGTTCTCGTCTGCGGCACTCCGCTCGTCGATCATGTCGGACAAGGCTCCGATCGCCTGAACCACCGTGGCCGCGATCGGGGTGGGGTTCTGGCGAGCCTGAACGGCGGCCTGCTGCCACATCTGTGCCTGAAGAGACTCGGCTCGCCTTACTGCATTTTCAATCGAAACTTTACTCGATGAACTTAGATTCAATCTGGGGTCGGCAAAGTCAAGCCGGGCATCGACGTACTGCGGCAGCAGGGTGAGGATGGCGGAGCGCGAGGGCTCCGGGAGCAACTGCGCGCGCTGCTCTACCGTGGTGATGGCGTCAGCTTCCTCAGCCACAAGCTGCAATTGCCGCTCGTAATGCGGCAGCGCCATGGGCAGGCTGAAGCCGAGCAAGAGCCCCATCAGAACGGCCAGGCCATCGCGGGCGGATTCGACCGCACTCTGCAGATCCGGACTGTGGTCGGGGGAGGCTCTGCGGAGGAAGAAGCCGAACTCCACAATCAGCACCAGGACTAGGAACAGTGCTGGAAAAAAGATCTGCGTGTGCGCGATGAGCCACATCATGCCAGGCGACGATTCCCCTCCCCCCGCATCTGCGCGCATGTATTTGATCCCAAATTGCTTACAGAACGCGCAGGCGGGTAAATATCTGATTGCCCAGGAGTTGCTTGCAGCTATTTTGCAATCAATAATTTACGGGATGGTTTGAGCGATGCGCTGAGGTCTTCCGTTGCTCTGAACCCGGATACAGTGTGGCAGATTTGGAAGTAATTCGACGCGATGATCGGGAAATTTTTGAGGGCGTTAGCAGCTTTTTCCCGGGCACGTGGGAACAGGAGGATCGAGAGCATCCGTTCCACGGCTTTCAGTGATGTGGACACTCCGCGCCGAGGTTTGCGGTTCTTAAAATTTTCGGATCCCAATTTCCGGTTCCTAATTTCCGGTTCCTGGGCTGTTCACCCGCTGGATGGCCGTCGCTTTTCGGTAATCCACCACCGATAAGAACGGCTAATGGGCCATAAAAACTTCTGCTTGGACCCGAGCGCGGGACTGATTCGACACTGAGCATGTGTCGAAGAACCTATTTTTTATCGGATTGATCCTGTCCGCGACCGGCCTTGTTTCCCCGCCGCTGGCGCTCGCCCTGGGGCTAGTCTTCGGTTTGGTTTTCGCGCAGCATCCTTTTCAAAACTCTGCCAAGCAACTTTCTAAGCTTCTGTTGCAGATTTCGGTCATCGGGCTCGGATTCGGCATGAATCTCGCGGAGATCGTGCGCGTGGGCAAATCGGGGTTTGTTTACACGGCGTGCAGCATTACGTTTGCCATGCTGCTGGGCTGGCTGCTGGGCCGGTTGTTTAACGTGGAGAAACGAATTTCGTTCCTCATCTGCGCGGGAACGGCGATTTGCGGCGGCAGCGCCATTGCCGCCGTTGCCCCGATTGCCGACGCCGAAGAGGAGGAGATTGCGGTTTCGCTGGGCACAATTTTTGTGCTCAATTCGGTTGCGCTGCTCACGTTTCCGGCAATAGGCTGGCTGCTGCACCTGAGCCAAACGCAGTTCGGGCTATGGTCGGCGCTGGCTATTCACGACACTAGTTCCGTGGTGGGCGCGGCTGCCAAGTACGGCGCGGTGGCACTGGCTGTGGGCACAACGGTGAAGCTGGCTCGGGCGTTGTGGATTGTGCCGATGTCAGTAGGAACTGCGGCGGTGCGCAAGAGCAAGGCGCGCATCCAGTGGCCGTGGTTCATTCTGTTCTTCTGCCTTGCCGCGGTGGCCAACACTTACGTGCACGCCTTTGCGCCGGAGTACGCGACACTGAAGCACCTGGGCGTGATCGGGCTGACGGCTACGCTTTACCTGATCGGGACGGGGCTCTCAGTGGAAACGCTGAAGCGGGTGGGCGTGCGGCCGCTGCTGCAGGGGATTCTGCTGTGGATCGTGGTGGCCGTGGGGTCGCTGGTGCTGATTCGCGGCGGATGGATTCATCTGTAAGGCGTATGCACTTCGCGGATCCCAAAAGCGGGACCCGGGGCAGCCGGCTGCCTCCTTTGCAAGGGCGGAATTTTTCCGGTCGATGATCGACGGCGTGGGCATCGACGGTGTAGGGATCAACGTCGTGGGGATCAACGACGCGGGTGCCGACGGCGTGGGATTACTGGTGGTTGTGAGTTAGCTGCCACTCCCGGTATTCCCTTTGCTCGTCCGCACTGCGCTTGTCCAGATCCACATGCTGGCGGTTGGTGTCATGTTCCCACTGCCGGTAATCGGGCGGCTCCTGCTGGCTATACACATTGGTGGTGTGAGATCTGCAGCCTGTCATGAGCACCGGACACGCCAGAATCGCCACCAGCATGGTCAGGACGAAGTTCTTCAACCAAAACCGCATAGTCGTTGCACCTCAGCTCCGAATGATGCTAGCAGACACGGCGGCGGATGGCTTGGGCTAAAACTCGTTGCGGGTGGATTCATTTGTAAGGCGGGCGACCCAAGTCTCAAACGCGAGACCCAGGCGGCGCTTTCTGATGAATCCCCTCAGGATGTCGGGATTGTGTATTGAGTCGAAACATAGTTGTTGTCTCCGACAAGCGTCGTTTCCTGAAAGGTCCATTCGTCCGTCGAATTGTCGTCGTATTGCACAATCAATGTCGGGATGAATATCCATCTGTCATTCCCGACGGGCAGCATTCCGAGTACAAGGGTCTGGCCCGGCAGGTCCCCCTTATTAATCGTCTGCACGATCTGCATTGGCGCGGTGTGTGTGGAGTTGTTGTCCCAGTGGTCGCCGTTCCTGTCCGCGCTGCAGCATGACAAAGTCGCCACATCAACCCCGTTCACTACAAGACGATCCAGTACTTGAGTATTCCAGTCTTTATCGTCGCTGGTGGTGACAAACTTCATGGTCACGGTCTTGGCTGAGGGCATTTTGTTCTCTCCTTCGTTTCAAACTAAGCGTTGATGACGCCATGACAATCTAGGCGCAGAACAAGCTGTTTTTGGGCCATTCGGCGCATAAGGATCTTTGGCTTCGCGCGGGGCGTGTGTTCTCCTGATCAGAACCTACCTATGAACCCACATATGCTTAGGCGGCTGGAAGACTACTTTGAATTTGCGCGGCTGGGGACGAATTGGCGGACAGAGATTCTGGCCGGGGCTACGACGTTCCTGACGATGGCCTACATTGTGCTGGTGAATCCGGCCATTTTGGCTGAGGCCGGAGTGCCGCTGCCCGCCGCAACGGCGGCTACATGCCTTTCAGCGGCGTTCGGTTCGCTGCTTATGGGCGTACTGGCGCGGTACCCGATAGCACTGGCGCCGGGCATGGGTCTGAACGCCTACTTTACCTACACGGTTTGCCTGAAGATGCACGTGCCGTGGCAGACGGCGCTGGGCGCGGTGTTTCTTTCGGGCGTGATTTTTCTTGCGATCACGGCGGTG
Source organism: Acidobacteriaceae bacterium (assembly GCA_030049955.1). Next base: position 65 of record JASIJX010000077.1, on the reverse strand, counting down.
GGAATACGGCAGATGATTCTGCGGGCGATTCCGCACCAGTTGTATGCGGCGGTGGCCGGCGGCAT
>JASIJX010000076.1 GCA_030049955.1 Acidobacteriaceae bacterium | reverse complement strand
GCCGACCAACAGTTCCTTCAGTCCATGCAGGCGCAACATGCGGCGCATGCGACCGGCGTGCACCCGCAAGAAGTAGAGGGCCACGACTGCGGCGAGAAGCGAGCCGCGCTCTATTACGCCGATCGGCATGCGGCGGACAACGATCCATGCCACGATCCGGGCGGCGATCCAGGAGGCGGCGCAGGCTGCGATGCAGGCCATTGGAACGAGGATGCGACGGTGGCGCCAGTGAAAATAATGGCGCTCGCGCAGTTTCTCATACTCGCGGCGAACATATACGCGCTGGTGCAGGACCGCACGGGCATCGAGAAGACGGTCGCCTGCATACACGGCCCAGACGGTGAGCGCTTGCAGCCCCACGACCCACGCGGCCAGCCGCACACCGGCCACCCAGGCGAAGGCGAGCGACCAGACTGCGGCGACGGTAGGCGCATCGATGCTGGCCAGATGCCAATAGCGCAGCGGTGCGGGTGCGGACCAGCGATGCGCGCGCCGCAGTGGTTGCAGCTTTTCGCGGGTTGAGCAGTTGGGTGAGCGGGTCTGGCTTGCTCTGGTGCGATTTTGGGCAACAGACAACGGCACTGATTCAATTGTAGGAGAAGCGACGCGCGGGCGGCCTACTCTGGCGCTGACCGTGGCGAAGTCCCGGGCTCATCTATACCCGGCTTTTCTATACCCGGCTTATCTAGCTCCGGCTCATTTAGCCCCTGCTCATTTAGCCCCGGCTCATTTAGCCCCGGCTCATTTAACCACAGCCAGGCAATCCACCACACCAGCACGCAGAGATAGACCACGTTGTTGGCGTGGTAGATTTGATTTCGCAGCGTCATCATGCGCAGGTATTCGGCCTGGCTGTGGATGACGGTGTGCGACGCGAGGGCCTGCCAGAGAGCGCGGATGGCAATCTGCGAAAGCGCTGCCGTTGACAGGCCGATGGCGATCATCTGCGGATGGCTGCGCCAGCCGCCGCGGAAACGCCGGCCGAACAGCACCAGCAGAATTGCGAGCTGGATTTCGAGCAGGCAGGCCAGCACAGAGCCCTTGTCGGCGAGCATTTGCATGCCGCGCATTGCCACCAGCCGCGATCCGCCGGTGAAGGTCTTCCACGCCGGCCATGGTCCCCACAGCCAGAGCACGACGCCGGCAATGACGAGCGTCACGATGGTAGTGATGATCCAACTGCGGCGGGAGGCTCCGGCAAAACCACGGCGGGCAACTTCCGCGATTACTACCCAGCTCACGAGCGTCGCAAGATCGGAGAGCGCGAGGAAGATGATGCTGGCCGTGATCGCCGGCATGCGGTTGAAGAGGAGGCGGGTGGTCAGCAGGAGCAGCGCCATCAGGGCGATGTTCAACGTGAACCATGGAAAGCGGCGCGCGCGATCGCGGCCCAGCAGCACCACGAGCAGAATGAGCTCTGCGGCGAAGGTGAGGGTCCAGAGAATCTGAGCGGCCGAAAAATCAAAATGGAAGTGCATCGGTCGATTGTTTCAGTTCCTTTTCCAGTGTAACGGTGTGCCCACGGGCGCCGCCTGCCATAATCAGAAATATGCTCGTGCTTGCTTCCGCTTCACCGCGCCGGCGCGAGTTGCTCGCGCAGGCCGGCTACTCGTTCGAGGTGCACCCGGCGCACATTCCCGAGGACCCAGAACCCGGCGAAGAGCCAATTGCGTACGTCACACGGCTGGCGCGCGAGAAGGCGGAGGCGGTTTTCCGGCAGCGGATCGCGGCGCGGCCGACAGCGGTGCAGGACTTGGCCGTGCTCGGCGCCGACACGACCGTCGCGGTCGATGATCTTATTTTGGGCAAGCCGGATCACATTCTGGGCAAGCCCGAAGACGCGGCCGACGCGGCGCGAATGCTGCGGCTGCTCTCGGGCCGAACGCATCGCGTGATCACCGGAGTGGCGCTGGTGGCAAGCGGTTCCGTTGAAGTGGCGGCCGAGGTGACGGCGGTGCGCTTCCTCACTCTTTCCGAGCGCGAGATTGCCGATTACATTGCTACCGGCGAGCCGATGGACAAGGCCGGAGCCTACGCCATCCAGGGCCGCGCGGCGCGTTGGATTCCGCGGATCGAGGGCTGCTACTTCAACGTGGTTGGATTGCCGCTGGCGCTGGTTGCTCAGATGCTCGATGGGGTATTTGGGGCGCAGGCCGTTCGCTCGCCCGGCGAGTAGTTCAGCTGTCTTACTTTTGTAAGACGGCAGACCGGGTTGTCTTACGGCGTATGACAAGAGCAAGAGGTTCGGTCTTGCATTGTGTTACGTGTGTCTCACATCGGTTGGGCATTGCTGGCGGCTCATAATTAACCGTAAAGAGATTGCGTAAGACAGCCGGGTTAGCAATCAATCTACATCTTCAAAAAAACCATTTCTGCCGGTCGCGAACACAGATCGGTGGCCGAAGCTCACCGCTTGAGTCCGTAAAGAATGCGACGAAACAGCCCGAGGATGCGCCGGGCGTCGGGTTCGGTGATCTTTAGCCGGCGCAGCAGCAGATCGAGATCGTGCCGGTTTGCTTCAAGCATCTCCGCAGGGGAGTAATCGGCGGCGATCATCGATTCTTGAACGACTTCGGCCAGCAGATCGAGCCGCGCGGATGAAGCTGGTGGAGGCGTTGAGTCGACCGCTTCTGGCCGCGGCTTTTGTTCGCCGAGCCGCGCGGCGATTTCGTACAGGCAGACGGCTACGGCCTGTCCCAGGTTCATCGAGGGCTGGCGTGGGTTGGTGGGAATCTCGACCAGCGCGTGGCAGCGGGCGAGATCGTCGCGGGTGAGGCCGCGTTTCTCCGGACCGAAGACGAGCGCAGCACAGCCGCCGGTGGCCAACTCGTCGCGCAGACGCGCAACGAGCTGGGGCAGCGGCACTACGGGCTGCTCGGGTTTTCGCCACTCCAGAGAGCCGGTTCCCAGCACCAGCGTGCAGCCGGATACGGCGTCGGCGAGGTGCTGCGTGAGGGTCGCGTTTTGAAGGATGTCTTCGGCTCCGATGGCGGAACGGGCCTCGCGCCAGCGGGCGTCGAAATTGGATTCGGAATTGGCTTCGAGCGGCGCGACGACGGTGAGCCGTGAAAAGCCGAAGTTTGCCATGGCTCGCGCTGCCGCGCCGATGTTCAGCGGGTTGCGCGGGGAGACGAGAACGATTTCGATGCGTTCGCGTTCCAAGCGGGTGTGTTTTTGAGAATCGCTCACGCTCGCGCTTCCAGATGATGCGCGATTTTGGGGACAAAGCGGATGAGCAGACTGGCCAATTGTGCTTCCACCTTCTGTCCGGCTTCGTAGACCTCTTCGTGGCTCAGCGGCGTGGGGCTTAATCCGGCGGCCAGATTCGTGACGCAGGAGATGCCTGCCACTTCAATGCCCATGTGGCGCGCCACGATCGTCTCCGGCACCGTAGACATGCCCACGAGGGTTGCGCCGAGCGTGCGCAGCGCGCGTACTTCGGCTGGCGTCTCGAAGCTAGGGCCGAAGGTAGCCAGATAAA
>JASIJX010000541.1 GCA_030049955.1 Acidobacteriaceae bacterium | reverse complement strand
GCGCTGGCCAAGGAGCTGGATGTGCCGGTGGTGGCGCTGTCGCAGCTGTCGCGCTCAAGCGAGCGGCGCGGCGACGACAAGCGGCCGATGCTGAGCGACCTGCGCGAATCGGGCGCGATCGAGCAGGATGCCGACGTGGTGTGCTTCATTCATCGCGAGGCGTATTACAACCGCGATGAGGAGATGTCGGAGTCGGACAAGGCGAAGTCGGAGATCATCATTGCCAAGCAGCGTAACGGACCGACGGGGACGGTGTACCTAAACTTTATTTCGAAGTACACGCGGTTCGACAATCAGGATACAGTGCACGAAGTGTAGTTGAGGAATCAAGCATAAATTGACCAAATAGCAATTTAGGTTTTATTCGCGTTTCAAGTTAGTGTTGCATTTTATTCGAGAACGAGGTTATTATTCTCCGGCATTCAGGAAGCTCAGTAAAAGCAGATTTGAGACAAACGATTATTTAGGTTTTCCCAGATGTATTCCGGAAGTATGGCCCAACTTTTTTGGGCGGCAGTTCCGGTATGGCTGAAGTTACGCCCTGATACAAGGCCTTGGTCGCTTCAAGTTTTTTCGCGAAGTTTGAAGAAGTTTGAAGTTGTTCACTGACGCAAGGCCACGACTTGGTTCGAGTTTCTTCCTCAGATCCTTTAGCCCAGGTCGCAAAGTGCTTACACACAAAAAGGGATGTGAATGCATGCGGTGACTGCATGCGGCAGAGGCACACGTGTGTCTGCTCCACATGTCTGAAAAGTTCCAAAAATTCACAGGAGGGGACGCGATGAACAGTCTGATAAATCGTTTCAGTAAGCTGACTTCCCGTTTGGCTTCCGCAGCCGGTGTCATCGGCATTTCCGTTCTGTTGCTCATGTGGCCGAACGCCGCTATGACTCAGAACGATGTGGGGGCCGTCGTGGGATTTATTACCGATCCGACCGGAGCAGTTATACCTGGCGCCAAGGTCACGATCGTCAACGAAGGCACGGGAGAAACACGCAACGTCACCACGGATGCACAGGGCCATTATGCCGTGCCCAACCTGCCCCCCGCGATTTACACCATGACGGCAGAGGCCAAGGGATTCGAGAAGTTTGTCAGCACCAGCAATCGCCTCGCCTCGAATTCCACCATGCAGATCAATGGCAAGCTCGCAGTCGGCGAAGCGACCCAATCGGTCCAGGTTAGCGATACTGCGGAGGTGCTGCAGACGCAGTCGCCGGCGATTCAAGCCGAGGTGAACGGAACGCAGATCCAGAAGGAGGAGCTGAACGGCCGCAACCCCATCTACATGGCGCAACTGCTCCCCGGTGTGTTGAGCACGGCCACGACGGGTGATTTTAATTTTGCCTTCAACAGCGGCGATACCTTCGAGGTGAACGGCGCGCGGCAGAACGACACGAAGTACATGATTGATCTGGGTGAAAAGCGCCAATCCTCAAATCGTGCACGGCTTCGCGGGCTACGCCAACAGCACCGCCAAGTACTTCTCCACCACAGATTCCAACGGTAATCCCCTTTACACCCAACCCGCCGCTGGAACCTTCAACCTGCAGCGCGGCGTGCGGGACAACATCCCTCAGCCAGACCTCCAGAACTGGAATCTGGCCATGATCAAGAGCTTCCCGGTGACCGAAACCGCAGGCTTTGAGTTCCGCGCCGAGGCTTACAACTTTATCAACCATCCCAACTGGTCGACCCCAGGCCTTAACCCGACTGCCAGCACGTTCGGCGAGGTTACAGGTAAAACCACCACGAACCCTCGTACGCTTCAGCTTGGCGCGCGTTTTAGCTTCTGAAGCGATCTCGAAGTAATTCCGGTGAATCTTTTTGCCCGCCGTCGCGAGGCGGCGGGCACGACTGAGGCAACATAAGCTCCTCGCTTCCCCACTCTCCAGTGGCGAATTGGCGGCGCCATCAGCCAGCCTTTTTTAGATTCTCCTTCTTTCTGGACTCCACCGTTACGCTTGTGGGCTGAGCAGGCGTATTCGAAGTTTGTGGTGCGGACTGAGTGAGCCAGTCTTTGAACCGGATCTTTCCGAGTTGTGCGTCATCTTTGGGAATGAGTGTTCGCTCCTTCACCTCGATGCCGTAGTAGCGCGCGTGCGGATCAGCGATAACCTCGCGCGGATCCCCGCTTGCGACCAGGCCTTGCCGGATGAATTCGTCGAGGTGAAACTTTTCAGGACCACCATTTTCGGCCATGCCGTTTAACGGCGGACCTACTGCAACCTTGCCCACGGCACTCGCAACATCGTCGGCGGCCATGGGCTGGAAGAGCACGGGCGGCAGGCGCACCTTATTGCCGTCGGTAGAAAAATCAGCGATGCCCTTGAAAAATTCGTAGAATTGCGTCGCACGCACGATTGAGTAAGGGATTGAGGAAGCTTTGATCAGATTCTCCTGGGCCATTTTTGCACGGAAGTAGTCGCTTTCGAGCATGCGCTCAGTTCCAACGACTGACAGCGCAACGTGATGCGCTACACCTGCGGCCGCTTCATAGGTGAGGAGGTTACGGGTTGATGTTTCAAAGAACTTCAGCACGGCTTGGTCCTCCCACGAGGGAGCGTTTGATACGTCAACGGCCACAGCAGCATCTTTCAGCGCTTCAGCCAGCCCCTCGCCCGTAACGGAATTAACCCCGGCGCCGGGTGCTGCCACTACTGCTTCATGTCCGCGTTCACGAAGTTTCTTGACGAGCCTTGAGCCGATGAGGCCAGTGCCGCCGATCACTACGATTTTCATGATTGTCTCCTTTAATTTTCGATCTCGGCATTTCCAAGCCGCCGGTTTTACTCACTAAGACCGAGCATCTCGTCCGTTTTTTGACGCAATGCCAGCAGGAGCTCTGGTTGTACTTGAGGAAATCGTGGAGCAAAGGAAGAGGCTTGATTGGGGCCGGTTCAGCCAAACCGGTTTCTTCAGGGCGCTGCGCTATCTCCGTGGCTTGCCCTCTGTTTGATGCTTGCCAGCAGACGAGAGATCACGGTGGATTTCGAGAGCAGTAAGCACGGTAATTCTGCCTGCGGCCTGCTTCGCTTTTCACGAGTGCCGATCAGAGATCATTCAGGACGAGCACGACGCGGCCGGCCAGAAGCTCACTGGGCGTTTCCCCGGGCTGCACCTCCACGAGATCGACCGGGAAGGCGATGTTGAACGGGCGCAGGACGAGACGGTTCAGCAGGAAATCCACGTAGCGCAGGCGCAAGTGGGCGCCGTGGCGCACAGCGTACACGTTGGGCCGGTTGGGCTGATAGGGAACCAGCGAGTTGTAATGCCGGTCGATGAGCACGATGGCTTCCGGCATGACCAGCGGGTCCATAGCGAGGGCGTCGGCGGCGGGGACACGCACGGCGACGAACCGCTGCCAGGCGCGGCGCGCTAGCGATGCGCGGGCGCGCGTGGACTGCAGCGACCCCGCCGGCAGATGGAGCATGAACTGCACAGCCGAAGGGCGGATAAACGGCTCGAAGAGAGCCACCGGGTGCGAAACCACGGGCACGGAGTCGCGCTCGCCCTCGGGCTGCCCGCGGGCGGCGTGCGTAACGGCCGGGAGCAGGTCGGATACGGTGAGGTGCTGGGCGGCGAGGATGCGGTCCATGGCCTCGAGCGATAGAAGCCGCCGATTGTGCAGAAAATTCGAGAGATGCGACTGCCCGAACCCGGTCTGTCGCGCCAGAAGAGAGACGCTGAGCGTGCCACGCTGAATTCTGCGAAGCAGTTCCAGCCGAAGGCGCTCATGCATCTGGGAGAAATTCATCTGTGGATTGTTCGCCAGCAGAAATAGAAGCGGCTTTCCCCTCTTTTCACGCAGAAATGCGATGGGGGCGAGTTGCCTTCTATTTTCTGTGGTTCACGCTTGAAAGCAAAGCGCAACTGCGGAAAAACGGGCGCGAATGTTGACGCACAATCACGAGATCACTAGAGTGTGTCTACTTCAATCAGCAAAGGCTTGTGGATTTTCATGGGAACTCTTTCAAGAATGCAGAGTTGCCGCA
>JASIJX010000540.1 GCA_030049955.1 Acidobacteriaceae bacterium | reverse complement strand
TGGAATGGTCCTGCTCAGCAAAAACGGATGGGAGATCGCAGGCGGCGTCGCTTCGCTGGCGATCCTTGGCGGGGCCGTTGCCTGGATCATGCTCCGCAAGCGGCCCAGCGAGGAAGAGCTGGAGCGGATGCGCCGGCGTCATCTGGTGCAGATCGGCCGCATCGTGGACGGCATGCTGCTGGACATTTGCGAGATCGAGGCCCCGCCACCCAAAGGATCAAAACCCGTCCGCGGAGACTCTGGACCGGAGGCCCGCCCGCTGACGCTGCTCTTATTCAGCTACCGCATCGGCGGCGTGGACTACGAGTGCTCGCAGGACATCACGGACCTGGGCACGCTGGTTGACGTGGCGCAAATCCGCGTCGGGTTCCCGTGCAGCGTGCGCTACCAGCCGGGAAATCCTCAGAACAGCATCGTGGTCTCCGAGGGCTGGAGCGGGCTGCGTGCCAGCCTGCCGCAGATTCCGGCCTTCGAGGATCCTGAGCCGGTTGATGACGCGCATCTGCGGCCCAAGAGCTGAAGCCCTCCCAGTGGTCAATGGTCAGCCGTCATCGGTGCTAACGCTCGGCCTTCGTATGCGACAGTATGGGTATGGCCGTGCAGCAGACCGAAGTGGCCGGCGCTGGCCGGAGCGCGGGCAGCCGGCAGCTGCTCGGATACCTGGCATGCGCCTCGGCAGGCTGCCTGTGGGGCACGGGCTTCTTCTGGGGGCGGCTGGCACTCAATGAGATGAGCGTGGAGCATATGGTGCTCTACCGTTTCTTCTTTGCTTCGCTGGGCATAGCGCCGGTGGCGCTGGCCAACCGCGTGCGCATGAATGCACGCGAATGGCGGCTGCTGCTGGTAGCCGCGGCCTTCGGCATTCCGATCCAGTTCCTGCTGCAGTTTAACGGCCTGGCGCGGACCACGGTGAGCCACGCCGCGCTGATGGTGGGCGCGATGCCGGTGCTGCTGGCCGTTGCCGCTGTGCTGTTTGCCGGCGAGCAGCTCGACTGGTCGGGCTGGCTGGCCCTCATTGTCAGCACCGCGGGCGTGACGCTGGTGGTGCTGGGCGGCAGCCACGCCACCACGGGGCATGAAACTCCCACGCTTGGCGGCGATCTGCTGGTGATCGTCTCGCTTGTCACGGCGCTTGCCTGGATCATATTGAGCAAGAAATTGATGCTGACGCACACGGCACCCGTGGTGAGCGCCTATACGATTCTTACCGGCACGGTGATGCTGCTGGTAGTGTACTTTTCGCCGGCCGTGGTTGGCCGCCACGTGGCCCCGCTGCCCTTTGCGCACGTGAGCGTCACGGCGTGGCTGGCACTGGCCGCAAGCGGTCTGCTTTGCACGGCCACCACCACGGTCCTGTGGAACTGGGGCATCCACCAGGTGCCGGCGTCGCGGGCAGGCGTCTTTCTCAATATCGAGCCGGCGCTTGGATCCATCCTTGGCGTGGAACTGCTGGGCGAAAAACTGGGGCCGTATGCATGGCTGGGCGGCGCAATGATTGTGGGCGCTGCGGTGGTGCTCACTTCGCGGGGCAACGAGGCTGGGCCAGAAGCCATCCTAGAATAACGGCGGCGGCAGTAAAGCTGCCGAAGCCCTTCCGAAGAACCACATCTCCCGCATCTTCTTGTAGAGTGTTCTGCCTTCATGGGTTGAAGTGTCGGTTATGGAAATACCGAATAGAGCGGGGTAGGATCGAGGTTATGGCATCCAGTGTTAAGGATCCGCTGATGGAAGAGCCGCGCACGCGCGTGCGCAGCCGGCGGCGGGATATTGCCGAAATCGCCATCGCCTACGGGCTCATCCTGATGGTCATCTGGACGCCGCGGCCCTGGCAGCAAATTCTCTGGTGGGTGGCCGTCATCGCGATTGCCGCGATTATCGGCATGTCGTTTGATGGCCTGCGGGCAATGGGCCTGCGCACCAGTAACTTCTTCCGGTCCTTCTGGGTGGTGGGAGCGGCGCTGGCGATTGCGGCGGTGGCTGTGCTGATAGCGGCGCGGCTGCACACGCTGCGGCAGCCGGAAAACACGCGGCTGCTCTTCGAGGCTTATTGGTTGTATGCCCTCTGGTCGGGCGTGCAACAGTTCCTTCTGCAGTGTTTCTTCCTGTCGCGGCTGCTGCGCCTCTTGCCTAGTCCGCGGCAGGCTGCGTTTGCGGCGGCGGGGCTGTTCGCCATTGCGCATTTGCCCAACCCGATCCTTTCGATTCTCACGATCGTTTGGGGAACGCTGGCCTGCTTGCTCTTCCTGCGTTACCGCAATCTGTATCCGCTGGCGATTGCACACGCCATTCTGGGCATTACGATTGCCGTCGCGGTTCCCGGGCACGTGGACCACAACATGCGCGTGGGGCTCGGATATCTGAAGTACCATCACGGGCGGCGGCAGCTGCCGCTGCCGATTCAGCGGAGCCAGAGCGACCAGATCGCGTCCACCGTGGCATGGGTGACGGCCGACGTGCCAACGCGCCGGTAGCGACGCCACGCGCGACCGTAAAAGACGCCGGCCAGCGCAGCCAGCACGACGTATTGCCAATTGAAAAACGTTGTCCGTTTGTTGAAGTGCGCGAGGCCGAAGAGTGCTGCGGTTAGAAACAATGCGCCGCGGCTGCCGAGCCTTCGCTCCAATAAATTCTGCAGCCAGCCGCGGAAGAACAGCTCCTCCGGCACGGCGATGAAGAAGAAGGTGAAGATCCACGCTGCGGCGATCTTGCCGAAACCTGGCCAGACGGCGTGGATGTGGAGAAAACCGAGAGCCAGGCCGAGTGCGAGGGCGATGGGAGTGTAGAAGGCGGCTTCGCGAAGGCCTATGCCGAGGTCGAGCAGACGCAGGCGCAGGTCGAAGCCGGTTCCGCCGAGCTGACGGATGAGAACAAAGCCATAGATGCCGGCGTCGAGCAGCAGGACTTTATTGAAAATTGCCATGTGCGGCGGCCATGCTCGCTCGAACCAGCGCAGGTCGACGGCCAGGCCGAGGACGATGAGGATGGCAAAGTCGATCAACAAGGGGGGTCGGGTGCCGCGCTCCGGTGGGTTGGTGCCCGGCATTTCGGAGGGTTTCGGAGGGTCCATTTGCCGGGCCAGCCGCAGCAGGACGGCGATGGTCACCGGCAGCAGCAGGTAGAGAGCGAACCAGCTCCAGCGGAAGATTCCGGCGGACAGAGTGACCAGCAGGTAAGGCACAGAGAGCAGCACAGGCAGCGTAAGCTGCACCGGCACCGGAAGCCGCTCGGCCCAGGCAACGGCAGCTCGCGGGAAAAAGGCGACGGCAAAGTAGGGGAAAAGCAGCAGCAGGGCCGCGGCAATATTGGGCGCAGTGACCATAACCTGTTTCCATTCTGCGCCTCGCAACCGCACGGGCCAGAATTTTTCCCTCAGCTCTGCGTCGCCGCGCCCGATAACCCAAGTTAACCGGCCTATGCACCGGCAGGAGAAGAAGACGTCATGGCGCTATTGACCTGGAATCAGGAATACTCGGTTGGGGTGCAAAGCATCGACGGCCAGCACTCCGGGCTGTTTGCGATCCTGAACGACCTCGGCAACGCAGCAGCCATGGGCAAGGCGCGCCACGCGACCGGAGTGCTGCTTCGTAAGCTGGTCGATTCTACGAACTTCAACTTTCACGTGGAAGAACTGCTGATGGCCTCTACCAATTACCCGGGATTACCGCAGCACCGCCTCAGGCACTACGAGCTGATGCGGCGGGTGAATGAGTTTGTGAGCCGGTGGGAAAAGGGCGAAGCGACGATCGACGAGAAACTGCTCGAGTTCCTGCGCGACTGGCTGGCCAATCACATCCAGAGCGACGATAAGCAGTACGGGCCGTGGCTGAA
>JASIJX010000539.1 GCA_030049955.1 Acidobacteriaceae bacterium | reverse complement strand
TCCACCACCACGCCGAAATCCACCGAGACGATATCGCCCTGCTTCAGCACCCGGCGGGGCGAAGGGATGCCGTGCACCACCTCGCTGTTGACCGAAGTGCAGAGCACGCACGGAAACCCATGGTAACCCTTAAACGCGGCCTTTACGCCCAGTTCCTTCAGCCGCGCCTCGGCCGCCTTTTCGAGATCGAAGGTCGTGGCGCCCGGCTTCACCTGGCTGCGCACCAGTTCCAGCACCTCGCGCACCACGCGACCCGCGCGGCGCATCTTCTCGATCTCCTTCGACGACTTTAGAACAACGGCCACGAAAATTCAGCTTTCCTTGCAACTGCCTTTACGCCCCGCGCAACCGCTCCACAGTGGCCACAATACCGGCCGCGATCACGTCGATCGGCCGGTCTCCATCCACTTCCGCAAATCTTCCCTGAGCCCGGTAATGCTCGATCACGGGCGCGGTGAGAGCCTCATAGGCGCGCATGCGCTCCTCGAAGATCTCCTCCGTGTCGTCGGCTCGCTGGATCAGTGCCGTACCATCTATTGCGCAAAGTCCTTCTCTTTCAGGAGGATTCACGTAGATGTTGTAGATCGTCTGACAGGCAGGGCAAATCCTGCGCCCTGTAATCCGGCGCAATAATTGATTATAGTTCACCCGGATCATGATCGCAATCACGGGCAGCGATTGGGACTGGGGGGCGGCCGACCCGGGTAATGAAGACCCGTCGCCGGGGGCCCCTGCCAGCCGGGCATCCAGCCAGTTTGCCTGTCCCAGCGTCCTCGGGAATCCGTCCAGGATGTAGCCGCGCGCCGTGTCCGGCTCCATCAGCCGGTTGGCGACCATATCGTTGACCATGGCGTCCGGAACCAGTTCGCCCCGGTCTATGATTCCTTTGGCAATCAAGCCCAGCGGCGTCCCCTGGTCCACATTGGCGCGCAGAATGTCTCCGGTGGAGATCTGCGGAATGCTCCAGATACGAACCAGTTCCTTTGCCTGGGTGCCCTTGCCTACGCCCGGAGCACCCAATAAAAGAATCGGGCCGGGCGCGATCTTTTTTTTCGCTGCCCGGCCGGGTTCCACTGAACTTGCAATCAACGACATTACCAGGTTTTCCTTCCGCGTATGCGGCCGGAGCGCGGAGAAAAGCCATCGTAGTGGCGCATGATCAACTGCGACTCAACCTGGTTGATTGTGTCCATTGCCACACCAACCACGATCAGCAGCGAAGTGCCGCCAAAATAGAAGTTGACGTTCATGCCGTGGATCATCCAGTTCGGCAGGTTCTCAAAGGCCCGGCCGATAAGCCAGATCTTGTCGAAGCGGATGCCCGAGATCAGGAACGTTGGCACCATCTGCACAACGATGAGGTAAAGCGCGCCCACCAGCGTAATGCGGGTGAGAATGTCGTTGATAAAGTCCGAGGTGCGCTTGCCGGGCCGGATGCCGGGAATGAACGACCCCGACTTGCGGAAGTTGTCGGCAATATCGTCCGGTTTCATCACGATCGACACGTAGAAGTACGCGAAGAAAATGATGCCCAGAACGTTGAGAAACTCGTACCACGGATAGCCGGGCTGGAGCGCCGCCATGATGGGCTGCAGAAACCGGCTGTTCTGCACCCAGTCGACGGAGCCGAACAGTAGCGGCGCCGACAGGATCGAGCTGGCAAAGATGATGGGCATGACGCCGCCCGAGTTCACCTTGAGCGGCAGGTGGCTGGACTGGCCGCCCATCAGCCGCCGGCCCACGATGCGCCGCGCACTCTGGATGGGAATGCGCCGCTCCGCCCGCTCCACCCATACGATGAAGGCGACAACCGCGAGCATGCCCACCAGCAACAGAATCGTGACCAGCATGGTCATGGGTCCCCAGGCGCTGGTCTGGATCTTGTTGATGAGGTCGCCCGCGCCCTTGGGCAGGCCGGCCACGATGCCCGCAAAAATCAGCAGGCTCATGCCGTTGCCGATGCCACGGTCGGTAATCTGCTCGCCCAGCCACATGATGAACGTGGTGCCCGCTGTCAGCGTGATGACGGTCATCGTGATGAACCCGATGCCCGGACTCAACACCAGCCCCTGCTTGGTCAGAATGGCGGCAATGCCGAGCGATTGCAGCACGCCCAGGATCACGGTCAGGTAGCGTGTCCATTGCGTAATCTTGCGCCGGCCTAGCTCGCCTTCCTTTTCGATGCGGGCCAGGGGCTCATAGACCACCGTAAGCAACTGAAAAATAATCGACGCAGTGATGTACGGCATGATGCCCAGGGCGAAGATGGTCATGCGCCGCAGGTTGCCGCCGCCGAACAGGTCCATCAGCCCCAGAGCCGAGCCGCTCTGGGTGTTGAACAGCAGTTCGAGCTGCTTGGTGTTGACGCCGGGCGTAGGAATGAATGCACCCAGCCGGTAGACGGCCAGAATGCCCAGCGTGAACAGAACCCGCTTGCGCAGGTCCGGAATCCGAAAGATATTGAAAAACTTCTCCAGCATAGATCGAAACCTGTTTCAGGCGCCTAAGCGCCGTTTTATCGGATGGCCTTTCCCTATATCTTACGGTAGTTTCTCTCAGTCAGTTTCTGTCGATTTCGGGCTGCAGAAGCCGGGAAAGGCTGGCTCGGCACGCCGTTATACCGAAGGGATCAGGGGTCAGGTTTCAGGGACCAGTCAAATATCCGGCGAACAACCCGGCAACTGAACCCTGAAACCTGACCCCTGAAAACTGCTCTTACGCTGCCGCGCCGCCCAGCACCACGGCCTTGCCGCCGGCCTTCTCAATCTTCGCGGCCGCCGACTTTGAAAACTTGTGCGCATGCACGGTCAC
>JASIJX010000538.1 GCA_030049955.1 Acidobacteriaceae bacterium | reverse complement strand
GCTGGAACTCTATTCAAGATCACGATTCCATTTGCCATTCCACTTGAGGCGATCCCGCACATTTCAACAGTTCCAAATCCGCCCCACGCGCCCGAAGGGAAGCGTGGCGCGTGGTCTTTACACGCTGTAATGCCGTGAATTCCTCATTTCCGCTTTAGCCTTTCGGCGGCGTTCTAAGCTGGGGATTCTTGAGAATTCATACTAGAAGAAGCAGCTGGTGAAGCAGCCAATAAAAGGGGTCGAGCCGATGACGCTTGGACTTTTAGTAAATCGGGAGAGGTATCTCGTCCATCAGGAGGTTTTTTGTGCGATCTGATTTGGTTTTTGGTGCGATGAGGAACGTTCCCAATCGCTATCTCCTCACCATGCTCGCGTCGAAGGCGGCCCGTGCACTGCATAAGCCCGGCACCCGTATGCAGGACACAGCGAACGATGTGCTTGTGCAATTCAGTCTTGCCAACCCAATGGCAAGCGAGCGAACTGCGAGAACGAGGCCGAAGCGTGCGTTGCATACCCAAGTGACACTCCTGGTTCTTCCACGCAAATCGGAAGTCGCGGCCTTTCTGCCGGCGCGAGAGAGTTCAAACGCCCTATGGGAAGCGGCCAACATTTTGGGTGCCTGAACGCTGGTTCCGGACTAGCGCCCATGAGCCTCGTCACTGCAATCGAGTCACCGCCCGAGAAAACCCTTCCCCGGATGCGAACCGCTCGTACGACGGGCTCGTTGGCCACTGAGTTCGAGGACCTGGCATTACCGTTGCTTCCCTCACTCTACAACCTCGCCTTCTGGCTCTCCCGCAACGCCACCGATGCGGAGGACCTCGTGCAAGAGACACTTCTCAAAGCTCTTCGCGGGTTCGACTTGTTCCAGACCGGAACCGACTTCAAGGCTTGGACATTCCGCATTCTAAAAAACGCCTACCTGACCTCTCGCAGAGTGCTGACGGCGAAGCGCACGGTTGCGCTTGAGGATAAGTTGAACGAAAACGGCGCTTCAGGGCCGGCGCAATATCCGGAGGCCGTGATCGACCGGCAGACTCCTGAGATGTACATGATCCGTTTAAACGACTGCACCGCGCTGCACGCCGCGATGGAGAAACTGGCTCAGCCACTGCTGGAGGTGATCCTGCTCTTTGACGTGGAAGAGATGAAATACAGGGAGATCGCGGCCGTTCTCGAAATACCCATCGGCACCGTGATGTCCCGTATCGCACGCGCACGAGCGTCTTTGCGTGGAATGCTGCCCGGCAAACAGACGCCGAGGAATGAGTTGTGGGCATGATCAGGCAACTCTCTCTATTGATACTCAGCGCAATAGCCGATCGCGAGTCACAGCGTCGCACGAATGATCTGTGCCTGAGAAGGAAGATTGAATCAGCCTCATTCTACTTCTCGAAGACTTGCATCATGAGTTGCGTCCGAACCTGGTAGAGCCTATTCAGCGTCTCCTGCAAAGCCGGCCGATCCTCATACGCGGCATCTCTAAGGAGCTCCTTGATGCGAAATGATGCATGATCCACAAGCAGTTCGGCCTCTCTTAGCTTTCTACTCTTACCGTCAACGCTTAAATGGATATTCTCTGAATACTGGTTCACCGACTTGAGGGTCTCTAAAACCTGCCCGGGATCGCCGGAATTGACTTGTCTGATTGCAAGGTCCGTCATCGCACTGACGAGTTCCGCATAGAGAAAACATCTATCTCTGAGCTGGGCTCGATCCGCCTTGGCCTGGAGCGCAACGATAGCTGGTTGATTTTTGCCGGGGCTCGATGCTCGAGCGCAGGCACAATTCGCTGAGAACACAATTACAGCTACGGCAGTGACCACGGAGCGTTTCTCACATTTCACAGTCAGGCTCCCTAAAGAACTGCAAGTTTCTCCGGCCGGCACGCAACGCGCACTTCGTCAACGCAAACCGTCTCGGTCGCAGATCCGAAATTGGAACCTTCGAGCGCTTCTCAAGACGGCGACCGTAGTAACGCGAGCTTTAGAATGGCTCGATGGTGCGAATGAACCAATTGGTGAAAGCCGCGTCGTTGCCGGCTTGCGCCTCGCGAGCCAGGAAACTATCTTGGGTATCGCTCATGATCTCTATTACCTTTCTCTGAGCGCATAGGAATTGATCCTATTTCCCTGTTGATATCGAGGGCCTTACTGAGCCAGTAGGGCCCCCGATTTCTAATGCAATGCGAACCGGGATTCAATGGTTA
The DNA here is from genome assembly GCA_030049955.1 of Acidobacteriaceae bacterium. The sequence continues at coordinate 3,694 of JASIJX010000538.1, read as the reverse complement.
CGGTAGGATCCGCGTAGCGGCGTCGGCTTCTTCCGCCATAGCTTGGAGTAAGTTGAGGAATTTCTTGCTTTGGCCAGTGAAGAGCCCGTCGGCAGTGAAGCTTGCGATCGTTGATACCGCGCCCGCAAATTTGTCGGTAAGCGGACGAATGATTGAGACGTGGGGAAGGTTCGGGCTGATAAATTCGCAGGGAACGGGGAAGATGAGGCTAGGTTGAATCAGCGGATTAAGTGGGGAGAAGAAGTTGGGAAACGACAGCCCGGATACAGTGTCTGTAAACGGCGCCACCGGCGGTTGCACTCCGTTGCCCGAGAAATCAACCCACTCCAGGAAGTGAGCAATCTCGTCGCCGCCGATGCCAAGCGTGATCTCAAGTACTTGAGGATCGGTCACTTTTTGGCTCATGGTTGCGTAAAGGCTCGAGCCGCCCTGCTCAATGTATCCAAAGTGAAAGGCCGCCGTATTCGCGATAGCCTGGAGATGATTGGAATTGGGATTGTTCAGATCGGCATCATTTATCGGAATCGCAGTAACCCCATCCAGAGTGATTGCCTGAGGAAACGTGGCGCCGAAATCCGGGTTGGTTGCGCTGCGATAGCGAATAAACCAGCTGGTGTCGACATTGAGATGCATCAGGTTGGTAAGGCGTCCGATGCCGGACGATCCGGTGGCTGTGCTCCCTTTCAGTGTGCGGAACTCGTCGAAATTGACCGGTTCGGCTCCGCGGGACTCAAGGTAGGCATTGAGAAAGGTGGCGTGACTCACTTCATCCAGCGTGTTGCTGGTGATGTATTGCGGGCCGTCCGGATCGAGGTTCGAGAGGGCAGTCTGATAAGGGTTCAACGTTTCGCTCGGGTCAACCTCAATGGGCAGATTATCGCCGATACCTCCTAGTTCGGCATACTGCGTCCAGAGGTCGGCCTCGATGAGTTCCGCCACCGCCAGAAACCTGAGGATGGCGACGTCGCCTGCGGAGAGAGGACCATCGGAACCTTGCTCTTGTGCAGGGGCCGAAGTTGCATTGGCTAACAAACCGGCGCCCACTGCTGCTGCGCCTCCTGCCAGAAGACCGCTTTTCATAAAAGAACGGCGGTCAACTGGGTGCCCAGTATTGCTCATTGACTTCTTCATGTACGTTCAGCCTTTCCTAATTTTGAGTGACGAGGTTTTTTGAAGAGGTGGTGTCCCGAGGTACACAATAAGCATGCGCGAGGATATTGTTGTCAGGAGAATGTCAAACGAATGTCTTCGTATCGCGCCACCTCTGCTCGGCGGATGCCCGGCGGAATCACTGAAGAAGCAACCACCACGTCGCCAGTGCTCTGCATGGACGCAGTGTTCGTTAATAGGCTGGTCGCGGTTGGCGCCGAGGAAGTGAAAGAAGATACGGGCGCGCCATTTGGGCCAAACTCTGCCACCGTCGCGCCGGAAATGGCCAGATAGTCCCCATTCTCCAGCAGCACCAGCGCAAGGATCGACGCCGTGCTGGTCGCCGCGCCTCCGGTTCCAAACGTTCCTCTAAGCGGGCAAGTATCCAGTAAGTCGATCCATGAATCGTCTCGGGAAACTGGCGTGATGCCGACTTCTCGGGACTTTTTCGGGCTCAATGAGTGCAATGGCGATCTCGCGCTCACTGAGAATCCGCTAGCGCAGCTAGGCAGATCGGTGGACAAAAGCCTATTTGTCCAGACCGATCCAGCCGGGGAAGGGACAGTCCGCTTGGGCGTCGATTATTTGCCCTTAAGTCAGTCGCTTCGCACTTACTTGCCTGAGGTCAGCTTCAGATAGCTGATCAGATCCTTGCGTTCCCATGGCCTGAAGACAAGAAAATCCATGTCGTTGCCTGGAATCAATGCGTCTGGATCGGTTAGCCATTTGTCGAGCGTGTTCGTATCCCAGACGATCCGTGCTTCTTTCACCGCTGCCGAATAAGCAAAGCCTGTTGCAGTGCCGGAAACGCGACCGTAGACTCCTTGCAACCTCGGTCCCTCGTGATTGCTGCCCAGAGCATGACAGCCGGTGCACCGCTTCTCAAAGAGTTCCTTACCCCGTGCGGGGTCGCCCCCCGCGCCAAATCGATCACTTGAACCCTCTTCAAGACCCGGCGTGGAGCGAGCCCATTCGGCCAAAGTGCGAATGTTGGCATCGGTAATGCGGGTGTTCCAGTGAATCATTCGATATTGGGGCAGCGGCATTTTATGCCTTTTGGTTTGCTCAACGATCTTGGCCGCGAAGGCCTCTTGGTCGGCGGGAGAGTAACTGTCCCATGCAGCAAGGTTCATCGCCTCGCGGCCCCGAATGACGTCACGCTCGATCAACCACGACACCGGCGCAAACCGGGCATAGATGGGCGCCTTGATCTCAAAAGAGTGACAGTCGGCACACTTGGCAACAAGAATTGCTTGTACTTGTACCGGAATGGAAGAGTGCTGCATCGCCGACTCCTTCGCGACCGACGGCGAAAACAGACCCGCGTCTCCAAATGGGTGAACGTGGGCCAGTCCCAGCGAGGCTGCGAAGGCAAAAGCACCGCAGATCGCGATCGTCCTTACACGGATCACACCATCTCCTCCAGCGAGGAGTCGACGATGGCCAGGTGGCTGTGCCTTGAAATGTAGCGGACTTCGGCGATCCCCAGAACGCTCTTCAGCTTGCCCGCCGGAACGACCATCGGACCGGCATGTGGGGCTGTGCCCGGCGCTGGCTGCGGGAACGCCGTCGAAGCTACGGTATGAAAGGCAACATTGCCTTCCACCTTCTGTACAACCTGGTGAATGTGACCGTTCAGCACCGTAACGGAGCCGAACCGCCTCAGATAGGCAAGTGCCTGCGTTCCATCGGGCGTGCCCCAGCCCCATTGCGGATACACCATCCACAGAGGAATATGGGCGAAAATCACAATCGGCGTCGAAGCCGAAAGCGCATCCAGATCTGCCTTAAGCCACTTCAGTTGATCGTCCCCGAGTTTTCCCATGGCGTCCACTTGCTGGCAGTTGTTCAGACCGATGAAGTGCACGCCCTTGTGAGTGAAGCTGTACCAGCCTCTTCCTTGCGTGCCCTTACCGAAGCGTTCGAGATACATTGCGCCGTCGTCGGTGGCAATGTCGTGCTCACCAGGAACATAAAAGGTCGCGCCGGCTTTTGCATTTTTGATAAGCTGCTGCGCTGTATCGAACTCGGCAGGGATGGACGAATGGGTGATATCCCCGGTGTGCAGCAGGAGATCCGGAGTAGCTGGCAGCGCATTGATCTTGTTGAGAGCCAGCTGCAGGGTTGCGGTCACGTCTTGGTTTGCCGCCTTGTTGAAGCCGATGTGGCTGTCGCTGATCTGGACAAAGCTGAATCCCGACTCCGTGCGCCCGGCTTGCGGCTTACCCGCGGCAGCAAAGAGTTTTGACGTGGGCACACCGCCCGTCATGGTCCACAGAAGTCCGGTGCCCGCCCAGGCCATGCAACTGAGAAACTTGCGCCGGTCAATTCCATCGCCGGCAGCTTCCTCAGATCGGCCGGTACCCACAGGCTCGCCGGTCCGAGTCTCCAAATGCACATTTCTGCCGAATTCCGTATCCTTCATGAGTTAGATCCTCCAGGGATGCAAACGGGATTGCGGGAACTTTATTCCCCTGCAAGCGGAATAATTTTGCCGGACGCCAGTTTTCATCTTCAGACGAGAACAGAAGGGAATGTTCCAGTC
>JASIJX010000537.1 GCA_030049955.1 Acidobacteriaceae bacterium | reverse complement strand
TCGCCAGTGGTGGAGCTGAGAACGACGGCGGCGATCATAGCCGCGGCATTCCACGCGTCTGCCTGTCCGAAGGTTTGGCCGATAGGTAAAGACGCGATCATTGCGAAGGCGTCTCCTCGACGGCAAACCGAGCAGGCTCGGTGCGCGATGGTCCCTGAGCGACAAAGCCTACGCCAAGCGTGATGAGTGCAATGCCGGCCCAGCGCTCCGCGCTGATGGTTTCGTGCAGCCAGTAGCGCGAAAGCAGCGCCACGATGACATTGCCAAACGCAGTTGCCGGCAGAACAAAGGTGAGGTCGGCCCAGGAGAGTGCGGTAAGGTAACTGGCGAAGAAGCCGATGAGCAGCGCGATCCCGGCGGCGATCCACGGCGTGAAAACCGCGGCGATAAGTGAGCCCGGATGCGTGATGGAGATGGACGGCAGGCGCGTCATACCGCGCGAAAGGCAGGTATCGCCAAGCGGCGCGCAGAGCGCCACGAGAGCCAGAATCAGGTATTGCCGTGCGGTAAGGCGGTACTGCGACATCAATGCTCGTGCTCGATCCAGGTGGGTTGCCGTGTAGATGGCCGAAAGAAAACGAGGGCGGCTGTTTCCGGAGCCGCCCTTAGCGAAGAGAATTGTTTCCGTGTCTACGCGCCTGCGCCGACGGTGCTCCGCGGCTGGGCCTGCTGCTTGCGCGCTTCCTTCACCTGCTTGTTGCGTTGCGCCCGCAGCTTGAGGAACGACTTGGCCTCTACGTACAGACGCGGCACGTCACGGTTGACAATCGCCTTCCAGATAACGCGCGCTGCAGCCTTCGGCCGGAAATAGTACTCATCGTAAAAGCGGTGCACCATCTCCATCACATAGTCGACCGGCAGGCCGGGGTACTCGATATGTGCCATCTGGTGGCCGCCGCCGTCCTCCATCCGCTCGTTGGTAATAAAGCCGTTCGCCTTGGCGAACTCGTAGAACTCGGTGCCGGGGTACGCGTGCGCAATCGACACCTGGATGGTCTCGACGTCCAGGCTCTTGGCAAAGTTGATGGTGTTGCGGATCGATTCCTTGGTCTCGCCGGGCAGGCCGAGGATGAAGTCGCCGTGGATCACGAGGCCGAGGTCGTGGCAGTCCTTGGCGAAGGCCCGCGCGCGTTCTACGGTCGCGCCTTTCTTGATGTTCTTGAGGATCTGTGGATCGCCGGACTCGAAGCCCACGATAAGCAGCCGGCAGCCGGCTTCTTTCATGGCCTTGAGCGTCTCGCGGTCTGTTGTAACTCTTGACGTGCAGCTCCAGGTCAAGCCCAGCGGCTTGAGTTTTTCGCAAAGCTCGATGGTGCGATTCTTCTGAATGTTGAAGGTATCGTCGTCAAAGAAAAACTCCTTGACTTCGGGGAAGTTCTCCTTGGCCCACTTCATTTCGGCCGCCACGTCATCGCTCGAGCGCTTGCGCCAAGCGTGTCCGCTGAGCGTCTGCGGCCACAGGCAGAAAGTGCACTGCGCCGGGCAGCCGCGCGTGGAGTAAAGCGCGACGTAGGGATGCAGCAGAAACGGCACGTTGTACCGCGTCACATCCATGTCGCGCTTGTAGATCTTCGTGGCCCACGGCATCGCATCCAGGTCCTCGACCTGCGGACGGTCGGGATTGTGAACGATCTGACTGTCTTTCTTGTAGCTGATGCCCAGGATCTCGTTGAGCGGCTTGCCTTGCGCGAACTCGACCACCGAAAAGTCGAACTCGCGGCGGCAGATGAAGTCCAGAGCCCAGCACTCGTTGAGCGCGCGGTCCGGGTCGGTCGTCACCGGCGGCCCCACGAAGGCGATCTTGATCTTCGGGTTGGCCGTCTTGATGGCCTCGGCCAGGCGCTGGTCGCCCTCCCAGCCCACCGTGGAGGTGAACAGGACGAGGAACTCGTAGTCGCCGCAAATCCTGATGGTTTCTTCTGCCGAGACATGGTGAGGCGGCGCGTCGAGCAGCCGCGACCCTTCAAGCATGCCCGCTGGGTAAGTGAGCCACACCGGGTACCAATACGACTCAATCTCGCGGGTTGCCGGCCAGCGCGAGCTCGCTCCACCGTCGAAATTTTCGAATGACGGCGGGTTCAGGAAGAGTGTTTTCAGGGGCATAGACATTCTGCTTCATTTTACCATTGGGCGAGTTTGGTCCGGTCAAAATTCGCCTTAGGTGAACCAAAGCATGTCATGCGGCGGGCAAGGCCTTTGACTTCAAGGCTTCGGCGGCCCTCACGTCCCTAGTTCGTTGCCAATCGCCTGCGCAATCCTCTTCGCATGGCGCTTCATCGCTTCTTCGCTTTCGGCCTCGATCATCACGCGGGCCAGCGGCTCCGTGCCCGAGTAGCGGATGACCACCCGGCCCGAATCCTTCAGCTCCTCTTCGGCAGCGCGGATGGCGGCAGCGACCGAAGGGATCTCAGCGAGCGGTTTTTTCTCCCGCACCTTTACGTTGACGATGACCTGCGGAAAGACCTTGAGGTCAGCGGTGAGCTCTTCGACGGTTTTGCCGCTGCGAGCAATCAGGTCGAGAACGACGAGCGCCGTTAACAGGCCGTCACCGGTCGTGGCCAGATGCGGAAAAAGAATGTGTCCGGACTGCTCGCCGCCTAGCGCGGCATTGTTCTTCTGCATCGCCTCGAGGACGTAGCGGTCGCCAACCGGAGCGCGCAGCATGCGGATGCCGCTGCGCTTAAGCGCAGCTTCGAGGCCCATGTTCGACATGGTGGTAGCGACCACGATGTCATTTGTCAGCATGCCCCGGGCCTTCAGGTCGCGCGCGGCCATCAAAAGAATGGCATCGCCGTTAATGACGTTGTTGCGCGCGCCGGAGAGCATGCAGCGGTCGGCATCGCCATCGAAGGTTAGCCCCAAGTCAGCGCTGCGCGCCGCCACTTCGCCGGCCACGATCTCTGGGTGCAGTGCGCCACAGTCGAGGTTGATGTTGCGGCCGTCGGGCTCGACATGCGTAAGCTCGATCTGGCCCATTTCGCTTTCCAGGCGGCGCACCAACTCCGGCGCGATGGCTGCCGCGGCGCCGTTCGCGCAATCGGCGACAATACGCAGACCGGTGAGCGATAGACCCGGCACGGCGTTGATGAGGAACTGAATGTAATCACGAGCCAGGATGTGATTGTCCTGGACGTGCGGCAGTTTGGACGGGTCGAGCGATGTAATTTGCCCGAGATGGTGAAAAATCTCCTCTTCAATAGCCAGTTCGACGGCATCAGGCAGCTTGAATCCGTCGCCGCCAAAGAGCTTGATGCCATTATCCTGCCAGGGATTGTGCGAGGCGGAGATGACGACGCCGGCATTGAACCCATGCGTGCGCGCGAGGAAAGCGACAGCAGGCGTAGTGATGACGCCTGCGCTTTCGACATGGGCGCCGGCTTCGCGCAGGCCGGCGGCCAGCGTCGCGGCAATCCAGGGGCTTGACTCGCGGGTATCGCGGCCGAAAATAACCCTGGGTTCCGCTGCTGTTTTGCGCAGCGAGTGCGCCAGCGCAAGGCCAACCGCATAGATGGTTTTTGCATCGAGTGGCGGCTCGCCGGCGACGGCGCGTATGCCGTCGGTGCCAAAAAGGGCTCTTGATTTTTCTGCGCTCATTGTCCTCAAGGTTTTCTTTTGCGTTTTGTGGCCGGCCGGGCTTCTGCCGTGCCTTTTTCTGTGGATTCAACGCGACTGGTGAAGACGCCTTCGGCTAGTCGCGTCGTGACTCGGTCTCCTGTCGCCAGTTGCGCGGCTGTGCGGACCACACCGCCTTGTTCGTCAATCACCAGCGCATAGCCGCGCTCGAGCACGGCGAGGGGCGAGAGCATGTGCAGACGCGTATCTGCCGCCGCGTGCCGTGAGCGCGAATTAGCCATCAGTCGCTCCACGGCGCGCTCAATGCGGGCGCGCAGGTCGCCAAGATTTGCGCGAGCGTGCGCCAGACGCTGGCGCGGGTCAAACCGGAGCACGGCTGCAGATAACTCATTCACGCGGTTGTAGCGCAGGCGAATGAGCGCGCGCATCGCAGCCTCAGCGCGGAAGGTGAGCTCGTCTAGCCATTGAGCCAATTTATGCGTGATGGCCGTTATGCGGCCTTCAGCGCGGCTGAGAGAAACGCGGCTGAACTGTTGACGCTTCTGCAGGAACTGGAAGCGCGCCGCGCGGTCGAGCCGGCGTGCTAAGTCTGCGACCCGCTCAGCAATCTTATGCTGCGCTTCGGTAACGAGCTCGGCAGCGGCCGAGGGCGTGGGCGCACGCAAGTCGGCAGCAAAGTCAGCAATGGTGAAGTCGGTTTCGTGGCCAACCGCCGAAACCACAGGGAGACTGCTCGACGCAATCGCGCGCGCCACGCGCTCGCTGTTGAATGCGGCAAGGTCTTCGAGCGATCCGCCGCCGCGGGCGAGCACGATGAGGTCCACAGGACCCTGTGCTGCGTTCAGGTCGGCGATGGCGGTTTCAATCTCCGCAGGCGCTGCCTCGCCTTGCACGCTCACCGGATAGAGCAGGACGCTCAAGCCGGAGCTGCGGCGATTAACGACGTTCAGAAAGTCGCGGATCACTGCGCCGATGGGCGACGTGACGATGCCTACGCAACGCGGGAAGGCCGGCAGCAGGCGTTTGCGCTCGGCGTCGAAGAGACCTTGGGCCTTGAGCCGTTCCTTCAATTGCTCAAAGGCGAGTTGTAGCGAGCCTGCGCCCACAGGCTCCATGGTTTCTGCTACAAGCTGCATCTGGCCGCGCTGCTCGTAGACGCTGACGCGGCCGCGGGCTACCACGTGCAGCCCGTCCTCAGGACGGAAACGCAGCAGCATGGCCTGGCGGCGGAAGAGCACTACGGGTAACTGTGCGTCGGCGTCCTTGAGAGTGAAATACACGTGGCCGGAGGGCGCCGGGCGGTAGTTGGAGATTTCGCCTTCGACCCAGACGTC
>JASIJX010000075.1 GCA_030049955.1 Acidobacteriaceae bacterium | reverse complement strand
AGCGCGCCGATGTCCCAGTAGAGCTCGGCGACTGCAAGCTCTTCGGGATCGAGGACCGCCCGCGCTTCTTCGAGCGTCCAGGTGAAATAGTCGCCGTCATCATCGAGGCCTACGTCGGCATCCTGCGATGCGTAAAAGCCGCCGCGCTCGCGGTCGGTCATCGTTGAGTCGAGCCAGGCGACAATCTCGCGCGCGGTGTTGAGAAAATCCTCGCGCACCACCGTCTGGAAGCCGTGCACGTAATTGCGCAACAGCTCGGTGTTGTCGTAAAGCATTTTTTCGAAGTGCGGCACGATCCAGCGCTCGTCGACCGAGTAGCGATGGAAGCCGCCGGCAAGCTGGTCGTAGACGCCGCCGCGGGCCATCTTTTCGAGCGTGAAGGCGAAGGCTTTGCGCGCCTGATCGGCCTTGCGCGCTTGATCGTCGCCGTGGGTCCCGTCACGGGTCAAGGCTACCTGCAGCAACAAATCGAGCGCCGCCGGATGCGGAAACTTGGGTTGCGAGCCGAAGCCGCCGTTGCGCGGATCGAATGTTGCCACGATGGAGCCGGCGAGCTTGTCGATGAGGGCTAGGCTCAGCTCCGCTCCGCGCGCAGAAAAGCTTTCGTTGTGCTCGATGGCCGCCATCACGCTGGACGCGGTTTCAAGCGCCTCGCTGCGGCGGTCGCGCCACACCTGCGCCATGGCCGCCAGCACGCGCGTGATCCCCGGCCGGCCGTAACGGTCGTCGCGCGGAATATAGGTGCCGCCAAAGTAAGGCCGCCCGTCTGGAGTGAGAAAGGCTGTCAGCGGCCATCCGCCCTGCCCGCTGATGGCCGAAACCGCTGCCTGATAGCGCGCGTCCACATCCGGCCGCTCGTCGCGATCGACCTTCACCGCAACGAACTCGCGATTGATGAGTTCGGCTACATGCGGATCCTCGTAGGATTCGCGATCCATCACATGGCACCAGTGACACCACACTGCGCCGATGTCGAGGAGGATGGGCTTGTCTTCAGCCTGCGCGCGGGCGAATGCGGATTCGCCCCACGGGTGCCACTGCACCGGCTGATGCCGCGCTGAGCGCAGGTAAGAGGACGCAGTGCTTTCAAGCTCGTTGGAGACTGCAGGATCGTGCGTGGTGGCGTGCGGATGCATGCGCTATAAGAATAGATGCAGGCGGCACGCCTGCGCCAATCGCGGTAGTGGTCCGGTTTTGATTTCTTGAAGGGTTCAGGCTCCAGCCCGAACGTTAAATGTTCGCCAAATAAGGGTTCCGGCCCTTGCGGCAGTGCACGGTTTTATCAGTTTTCTGGTAATACCCTGCCGCACTATTACTTTGCCAGTTCCTCTTCAATCGCGGCGATCAGCTCTGGCGCGTCGGGCTGAGTGTCGGGCGAGAAGCGCTTCACCACGTGGCCGTCGCGGCTGACGAGGAACTTTTCGAAGTTCCAGAGGATCTCCGGTTCGGGCAGCGTGTCGATGCCGTAGCCTTTGAGCTTTTCGCGGAACGGCGTCTCTGCGGCGCTGTCAGCTTTCGGCTGCGCGGCGATGAGCGAGGCGTAGAGCGGATGCTTCCCGGCGCCGACGACGGTGATCTTGCTGAACAGCGGAAACGTGACGCCGTAGTTAAGCTTGCAGAAGGACTGAATCTCCTCGTTCGTGCCCGGCTCCTGGCTCTTGAAATCATTTGCCGGGAAACCGGTAATGACCAGCCCCTGGCCGCGGAAGCGATTATAGAGATTCTCCAGCCCCTCGTACTGCGGCGTGAGGCCGCACTTCGAGGCAACGTTGACGATCAACAGCACGCGGCCTTTGTAATCGCCAAGCGTTGCCGGCTCGCCGCTGATCTTCTCGACAGGAATGGAGTAAATGGATGCGCTCATAATTCTCCTCTTCTCGATGATAGGGCCGCGTGCCGTTCAGAGGAGCGGTTTTATGGCTTGGTTGCCAGGATTAGCGGCGAGGGACCGCGGCCGGGAATCGTGCGCGCGTTCACGAATCCTGCCTCGGCCAGCCAGCCGGCAATCTCTTCGAACGAATACGTGCCGCCGTTATCGGTGTTCACCAGCATGTTGACGGCGAAAATGAGGCCATTCATCGGGCCGGTGCGATCGGCGTTGACCAGAAACTCGGCGATGGCGATCGTTCCGCCGGACGCGAGCGCAGAGAAGGTCTTAGCCAACAGCTTGCGGCTACGCTCCACGCCTTCGCTATGCAGAATGTGGCCGAGCGTAGCTACGTCATGGCCTGAGCCAAAATCCGCGGCGAGCAAATCGCCTTCCGCGTAGGTGAAGCGATCGGCGAGCCCGAATTTCTCTGCGTTTTTGCGCGTGGCGGGAAGAACGCTCGGCCAATCTACCGCGCGAACGGTGACATTTGGAGCGCTTTGCGTGAGAGCAATTCCCCATACGCCCGAGCCCGCAGCCAGGTCGAGGACCTTTGCCTGCCCGTTCTTACGCTCGAGTTGCAGATGATTCGCCAGATCCTGCGCAGCCCCGTAGCTCATGGGAAAGATGTCGTTTACGAATTTCTCAAAAAATTCTGCGCCGGTCGTCTGCTGGTTGACGGTATTTGCGGGTTTGCCCGTCGCCACTACCTCATTCAGGTGCAGCCAACTGGGAATCAGGTCCTGGCTGGTATGACGCAGCAGGCCGCCCATGAAGCTGGGCTTCGTGCTTACCAGGAATGCGGCGCTCTCCGGCGTCAGCGCATGGGCATCACCGTTTTTGCTGAGGAACTCGATGCCGACCAGCACGTTGAGAATCGCTGCCAGCCCGCGCTCCGACGCGCCTGTTGCGCGCGCGATCTCGCGCAGATTTTTGGGGCCGCTATCGAGAACATCGAAGACATGATGGTGCAGCGCAGCTTCAAGAATCAGCGGCAACGCGTAGCCCCAGGCCATCTGCAGAATGCGTTCCGGTGTGACAGACGGGCGGACAGCTTCGCTGTTTTGCGTAACAGTGGTTGTCATGTTTTTGACCTCGAAGAAAATCGATTGCGAAGTCGGCCTGGGGAAGCCGCTGAGAAAGCATAGCAGCCAGGAGCGGCGAACACTCAGCTTTTTGTCCTGCGTGGCGCATCAGCCGAGCAATTGTTTCGCCACCTGTATGTAAAGCTCTACGGCTTCGAGCAGCTCTTTTTTCGCCAGCTTCTCGTGCGGCGTGTGCGCCACGTGGATCGATCCCGGCCCGAGCAGCAGCGGCTCGCCCCAGTTTGAGAGCTGCGGTATATCCGTGGTGAACTTCGCGATCATCGTCGGCAGGCCGGGCACGGCGCGCAGGCGGACAAACGGAATCTCCAGCGTGAAGTCGATTTCGGCCAAATTCCCCGCCGCATCAATCAGCGCCTGCCGCACCGGGGCTGAATCGCCCACCAGCCGGACGAGAATCTGCGCCTCGGCTTTGTCAGCAATTACGTTGGGCGCGTAGCCGCCGGCGATCTGCCCGATGTTCAACGTGCTCGGTCCCACGTCTTCGGTCACCGGCAGCTCAAGCTCCAGCAGTCGCGAAAGCACTTCAACCAGTTTGTGAACCGCCGAGTCGCCCAGCTCAGGATACGCCGAGTGCGCCATCTTGCCGTTCGAGCGGAACACGGCGCGCAGCGCGCCCTTCGAAGCCAGCGCCAAGCGATTATCCGTCGGCTCGCCGTTGATTAGAAACCGGCTGCCTTTGGGAGCCAGGTTCGCGGCCTTTGCGCCCGCCGAATCGCGCTCCTCGCCGCTTACAAATAACAATCCAACCCGAAACCCTGCCGTCCGCAGGACTTCGGCTGCCGCAACCTGGGCGGCAATGATGCCCTTCGCATCGCTGACGCCGCGCCCGTAAATGAACTCCGCGTCCTCGCGGAATGGAATGTAGGGTGGAACGGTGTCCATGTGCGTGGAAAAAACCAGATCCGGTTTCTGGCCCGCGATGCCTGCATAAACATTCCAGCGGGGCCCGGCCGCTGCGCTCTCGCTCGGCTGCTCCACAGGGGTTTTCTCCACCTGCCATCCCCGGCCGGCAAGGAAGTCCGCCAGAAAATCACCCACCGGGCCTTCGTGGTAAGTAGTGGACTCGATTTCACATAGCTGGCGCGTGAACCCGATCGGGTCCAAAGAAGAAGTTTCGATCATGATGCTGTCAGAATACCGTAGCGGGTGCTCCGGCCTGAGCATTCTACGGGTACAACGGCCGGCGATTTGCGGGTTAAAATGATGAGTGGAATGAAGGCCGCAGTTTCATCCTCGCACCCCGGCGCCAGACCGGCGGGCACAATGCGCAGCGTAGAGTTAAACGGGCCCGCAGGCAGGCTGGAAGCTCTGTTGAATGCGGGCGCGCCCGGCGCGCCATTCGCGGCGCTTGTCTGTCATCCCAATCCCAACTACGGCGGAACGATGCACCACAAGGTGGTGTACCGCGCGATGAAAGTTTTGAACGCCAGTGAATGGGGCTTCGGCTTTCCTGTGCTGCGCTTCAACTTTCGCGGAACCGGCCTGAGCCAGGGAAAACGCGACGGCAAGGCGGAGGTCGGCGACGTTGAGGCGGCGCTCGATTGGCTCGATCATAAATACCGGCGGCCGGTCGTCGTCGCCGGGTTCAGCTTTGGCTCGGCGATGGCGCTGTGGGCCTGTTGCGGCCAGGGCCAAACGCGTCCGAATGTGCGCGCCGTCATTGCTCTCGGCCTTCCTACCCACGCCGACGGCCGCGATTACCACTACCGCTTCCTGCACAACGCCACTCTCCCCAAGCTCTTCCTTAGCGGCGACCACGATGAGTTCGGGCCGGTTGCTCAATTGCGCGAAGTCACGGCTGCAGCCGCCGATCCCAAACAATTAATACTTATCCGAGATTCCGATCATTTCTTCACCGGTCATTTAGAGCAAATGCAGAACGCGCTCGCCGGTTGGTTGAAGGAGCAGTTGTTATGACCCCGGCAAGCGACATGGTTCTCGAAAGCCTGCACGTTAAGTCAACAGAGATGTTCACTACTGCCATCGAGGCCAGCGACATCGCCACGGCGTTCGACCGGCGCATTCGTTTTGATGGCTCGAAGATGGTGCGGCTGATGTCGGACGGCAGCGGCCCGGACGTGATCGATCTCGCCGCCTACCGGCGCATCTTTGTCGTGGCCATCGGCAAGGCTGCGCCGCCCATGCTCGACATCCTGCTCGAGCGCTTGCCGCGCCGCAAGGGCCTGCGCGGCATCTGTTGTACCAATGTTGTGCCCAGCAAGCGCAACTGGCGCATCCGTTACTTCGAGGGCGGCCATCCGGTTCCCAACGAAGACTCATTCAGCGCAGCGAAAGCGGCGCTGGCCATGCTCAAGAAGGCGCGTAAGGACACGCTGATCTTCTTCCTCATCTCCGGCGGCGGCTCGGCGATCTTCGATCTGCCTATCGACCCGGAGATCTCGCTCGACGACACCGTCGCCTTTCATCGCGCGCTGCTGGCTTCGGGCGCGCCCATTAATGAAGTCAACACGTTGCGCAAGCATTTTTCCGCAGTAAAGGGCGGGCGGCTGGCCATTGCCGCGCCGGATGCGATGAAGGTGAGTCTGCTGTTGCCGGACGTGCCGCTGCGCTCGCTCGATGCGCTCTCTTCGGGGCCAACTTCGCCCGACCACTCCACTGTGGAGGAAGTGCGCGAATTGCTGGCGCGTTACGGGCTCAACGAAAAACTGCCGCCCTCCGTGCGCGCCTTTTTCGAGCGCGCCGATATGCCGGAGTCGCCGGGCAACAAGAGCCGGCGGCCGTCGTTTCGTCCCCGCCTGCCCTGGCGAGAATCGCGCGACTCGGGCGACTTGCGGCAGCCGCGCCGCACGACATCCGCTTCGACACCCGGTTCGGCGCCGGCCTCAAACATGAGCGAGGAAGATCCGGCCTTTCGCGATTCGGTCTTCGAGATCCTGCTCTCGACTCACGACCTGGTGGAGAACGCTCGCGCGCTGGCCCGCCAGGCCGGCTACTACACCGTGGTCGACAACAGTTGCGACGACTGGGACTATGCAGCCGCGGCGCGGTATCTTCTTGAGCGCTTCCACGCCCTGCGCACCGCGCACAAACGTCTGTGCCTCATCAGCGTGGGCGAAGTTACGGTGACGCTGAACCGGAATCCCGGCGCCGGCGGCCGCAACCAGCAGTTTGTTCTGGCCTGCGCTCTCGATCTGGCAAAGTATCCGGGCGAGCGGCTCGCTGTCTTCAGTGCAGGCTCGGACGGCATCGACGGGAACACGCAATCGGCGGGAGCCATCGCCGATCCGACCACAGTGGCGCGCGCCCGCGCCTTCGGCTTCGATCCGGAGCGCTCGCTCCGCGAGTTCAATGCCTGCCCGCTGTTTACTGCGCTGGGAGATTCGGTCGTGACCGGCCCCACAGGCATGAACCTGCGCGATCTGCGACTGCTTATCGCCGACGAGTAGCGGGACCTCCCACCGTTTTGAAAGGATACAACTTCACGGTTCGCCGCTGAGTTTTTTGAAAAAGCACTGCTGTAGCCGCGCCGAAAACGTTCAAAATCAATCAGACTTTCAAAGCCTGAGAGGTGTCGGTTCTAACTCCGCCATTTACGCGCGCATAAAGATTTCGCGTTTTTACCACAGCGATCCACCGGCGGATGCAATACCATTGCAGTTGCACTTAACTTTCCAGCCCGCAGGACTTGAGCTCGTGCCGCGCAAAGTTCTCCTGAAGAAATCGGCCAAAACACCCGACATTCGTGCTGTCGCCGCTCTTGCCAAGGTCTCAATCGCCACCGTTTCGCGCACCATTAACGGCTCAACATTGGTCAGCGACGGTTTGCGCAAGCGTGTATGGCACGCTATCAATCAGCTCAATTACTTTCCCAACACGCACGCGCGGACGCTGGTCTCCGGCCGCAGCCGGCTGCTCGGCATCATCGTTGAAAACATCGTCAATCCGTTTTTCCCGGAGCTGATTCAGAGCTTCGAAGAGCTTGCCGTCGCCTCCGGATACGAGATCCTGGTCAGCTCCTCGAACAGCGATCCCGCCGTTCTGACCAAATGCGTGCGCCGCATGCTGGAGCGCAAGGTCGACGGCGTTGCCGTAATGACCTTCGGCGAAGAAGAAACTGTGTTGGACGAGTTGGTGAATCACGGCGTGCCCATCGTACTCGCCGAGTTCCAGCTTGAAGACCCAAAGGCGAGCACCATCCTGCTGGACTATTCCACCGGCATTCGCGCCGCCGTCGAACATCTGGCGGCTCTCGGACATAGGCGCATCGCATTTCTCGCCGGCCCGCATTCGCTGCACTCCGCCATTACGCGCGAGAACGACTTTCGAACTGCCATGCGGGCCGCAGGCCTGGACATTCAGACAAAGTGGATCATCGAGTGCGATCACACGCTGAAGGGCGGCGTGGGCGGCTTCGCCAAACTGCGCGCGCCCGGTGAGCAGCCCACCGCCGTCATCTGCTCGAACGATATGACTGCCATCGGCGTTCTGCGCGCCGCCTACATGGACGGCCTGCGCGTTCCCTCCGACATCTCCGTCGTGGGCCTCGACGACATTGACTTCGCGGAGTTCACTCTGCCTCCGCTGACCACCATCCGGCTTTCGCGCACCGACCTTGCCCGCGCAGCCTTTGATGCGTTGCGCCAGCAGACCGAGGATCGCGCAAGCACGAAGCTGCAGCGCGAGTTTCTGGTTTCCACGCACCTAGTGGTGCGCGGGTCTACCGCCCCGCCGGCGTCCTAGCGCCCGCGAAAACCTCCACGGAATCCGACAGCCACACGCCCGCCCATGGCGTAGCCGCGCGCATAGCCATACCCGTACGCGCGCGGAGCGTAAGCGGCAAAGGGACGCCCCGCGTAGAAACCCGGTCCGTAGCCGTAAGCCACGCGCGGACCAACGAAGAAGCCCCCATAAGCCACGAACGCAGGCGGCGGAGCAACAAAATAAGGCGGCGGCACAGGCACCGCATACGCAATCACCGGGGGCGGCGGAGGCGGCGCATAATACGGCGCTGGCTGCTGGTCATAGCTCATCTGCGGAGCAGGCTGCTGATCTTCCGCCGGAGGCGGAGGTGTGTCGTTCTCGCCCTGGCCGCGCGGAATCAGCCCGTACGGATCGCGCTGTGGTTCCGGCGTCTCCGGCACCTGAATGTCTTCCATCACTCGCAGCGTGAGCGCCGTTTCAGCCTTGAGCGTAGGGCGCGGTCCGCGGCGCGGCAGATTGATCAGGTCGATCGGCCACAGCACCGGGATCATCCACGTGATCGTGTCGCGCACGGCGTGGCCTTTGCCAATGATGCGGCCCTGCGCGTCAATTTTGTAGCCCGGCACGTCCACCACTTTGGCGTCGATGGGCACTACGGTGTCGCCCACGTACAGCCGGTCAAACGAAAGCAGCATCCAGCCCTTGCCAACAAAGTGGCCGGGATCCTTGTACTCGGAGAATTCGCCGCCCAGGTAGCTGCCGTAGGGGAGCATGAAATCTCCGCGGCGGTGCTCCACCTTGCAGAGCACCGGATCGCCCGGAGCAGTGGTCTTGGATGAGATCCGCGCGTCGCCGGTGGTGCAGGAGACGAGCGAGCCGGCGGGAATGAGCCGCTGCGAGTCCGCAAAGAGCTGTGGAGTTAGGAACAGCAGGAGCCCGAGCAACGAGAACCCGGACAATGAACGGAACAGGAACGACTTGCCGAACGAGATGCGTGGCGAGAAAGGGTTCATGGGAGCCTCCAAGGCAGAATTCCGGTATAGTGCCGACTGTTTGAGCGACACGCTGCCCTGACCCGCGCAGACCGGATTGCGCGGTCATCGGCAGAATGTGGGGAAAAGCCGATTTGATGCCTCTCGTGAGTTCGACCTTCCGAGAAACGGTGTTAAGTAGAGCCCCGAGATAACGGGGTAAACCCGGAGGTTTCGGAGAAAGTTTCGGCAGAATCGAAAAAAAATTATTAGACGGCGACAAACGGAACGCGATGACATCCGCTTATTTTTCCCAGGTGCGAGGCGCGCGACCGCAGCCCCAACCGCTTCAATATGATGCGTCCGGATTTGCATCCGGACCGTTATGAAGCTGGGTCGTAATTCAGATTCGGTCCCAGCCAGCGTTCCACTTCCTTGAGAGTCATCCCCTTGCGGGCGGCATAATCGGCCACCTGGTCGCGGTCGATTCTGCCCACATGGAAGTAGCGCGACTCAGGGTGCGCAAAGTAGAAACCGCTCACGCTCGACCCCGGCCACATGGCGAACGATTCGGTCAGCTCAATGCCGGTGTTCGCCGTCACGTCGAGCAGCCGCCAGATGGCCGCCTTTTCCGTGTGATCGGGGCACGCAGGATAACCGGGCGCGGGCCGGATGCCGCGGTACTTTTCGTGGATGAGGTCTTCGTTCGTCAAGTGTTCGGCGCAGCCGTAGCCCCATTCCTCGCGCACGCGCTTGTGCAGGCACTCGGCAAATGCCTCGGCCAGCCGGTCGGCCAGCGCCTCGGCCATGATGGCGTTGTAATCGTCGTGCTGGGCGCGGAAGCTGGCGCACAGATCCTTGAGGCCGATGCCGCTCGTCACCGCAAATGCGCCGATGTGGTCGGCCAGTCCGGTTTCGCGCGGCGCAATAAAATCCGCCAGCGCACGGCACGGCTCGCTGCCCTCGCGGTTGGCCTGCTGGCGCAGGAAGTGGAGCGTTGCCAGGTGCTGCGTGCGGTGGGAGTCTGCAAACAGTTCCACGTCATCCACCACGGCATTGGCCGGGAACAATCCGTAAACAGCACGGGCCGTCAGCAGCTTTTCTTTGATGATCTTGTCCAGCAGCGCCTGCGCCTCGGCAAACAACTGCCGCGCCTGCTCGCCCTGTTGCGGGTCGTCAAGGATACGCGGATAAACGCCTTTCAATTCCCAGGTGTGGAAGAATGGCGACCAGTCAATGAACTCGCGCAGTGTGGCCAGCGGAAAATCATTCAGCACGCGGATGCCAGTGAATGAAGGTGCAGGCACATCCTCGACGCGCCACTCGATCGGCGTGCGGCGAGCGCGGGCGGCTTCAATCGGCACCGTCTGCTGGCGCGGCGCAGCGTGAGAGCGCCGCAGCGCTTCGTACTCGGCGCGATGCTCTGCAATGAATGCGTCGCGGTTTTCTTCGCTCAGCAGGCTCGTGGCGACGGGCACGGCTCGGCTCGCATCCAGCACATGCACTACGGGCTGGCTGTAATTCGGTGCAATCTTGATGGCCGTATGCGCTCGGCTCGTCGTCGCGCCGCCGATCAGCAGCGGCAGCTTGAACTGCTGCCGCTCCATCTCTCGCGCCACGTGCACCATCTCATCGAGCGAAGGCGTGATCAGGCCGCTCAGCCCGATGATGTCGGCGCCCTCGGCGCGCGCTCGCTCGAGGATTTTTTCCGCCGGCACCATCACGCCCATGTCGATGACTTCATAATTGTTGCAAGCCAGCACCACTCCCACGATGTTCTTGCCGATATCGTGCACGTCGCCTTTCACCGTGGCCAGAACGATCTTGCCTTGCGCGCGC
>JASIJX010000074.1 GCA_030049955.1 Acidobacteriaceae bacterium | reverse complement strand
CTGCACTACTTCTGCTCCATCACGTTCTCCCTCATTTCGGACGGTGCAATGTACCTGGATACCATGATCCATTTGCTCCAGTTCCAAATCGTTATAGGAAAACACCGTATAACTCAGACCATGGCCGAATGGAAAGCGTGGTTCGATCTTCTTTTCATCGAACCAGCGATACCCCATGAAGACACCCTCCTGATAATCCGCGTCGTAGGCATGAATCTCTTTGCGATCTTCACGCCGAAAGGAGGGTTCTGGAGGAGGCTCATTCAATACAAGCTTTGGCGGCCAAAGCCCCAGTGCATGACAGGCATAGTCATTTAGATGTTTGCCGAATGTGCGCGCTAGTTTTCCGGACGGGTTGACCTTGCCCGTAAGAATATCTGTAACGGCGTCTCCGGTAGACTGCCCCCCGTACCACGCTTCCAAAATCGCTGGCACTTGATCGGCCCAAGGCTCGAGGGAGAGAGCTCCTCCGGTGAGCAGAATGACAACCGTCCTTGGGCTCACCGTTGCTAGCGCTGAGATTGTCTGCGCTTGCTCGTCCGGAAGTTCAAAGCTTTTCAAATCGTCGCCTTCGCCGTGCGATGGGTCGCACGCAAAGAAGAGAATTACATGTGCGGATTTTGCCTCGTCGCGCAGCGTATCCTTGGCTGCCAGCTTGACGCGTTCCCCAAAGACCGACCTAAGGCCCTGCAGCGGAGAAATCTCGAATGGCGGCCGCCCAATCCCACCGGACCCAGCGCCGGCGGGAACGGTTTCTGCTGCTGGACCGGCGACGAGGATTGTTCCTGTTGTGGCAAGATCCAATGGAAGAAGATTATTTTCATTCTTGAGCAATACCATTCCTTCTGCAGCCACTTTTCTCGCGAAAGCACGGTGCGCCTGCGAATCGACAGCGCCTTTCGCTCTTTTTGCCGGGTCGAGTACCCCAGAACGCTCATACAGCCTGAGGATGCGGCGTGCCTTATCGTCAATCAGGGATTCGGAAACCTGGCCCGCTTTGACCGCTGCAAGCAGGCGGCCATCTCCGAAAACATACGCGCAGAAACCGCAAGTCATGTCTGTTCCGGCAAGGGCAGTTGCCACCGGATCATACGCAGCACGCCAGTCACTTATCATCACACCGTCGAACCCCAGCTCGTCCTTCATGATCGCTTGGATCAAATGGCGATTTTCTGCATCATGAGTACCGTTCAACAAGCTATTGGCGGCCATCATCATCCACACATGACCATCCGTGACTGAGATCTCAAACGGAAGCAGATGCATCTCGCGAAGAGTGCGCTCATCCATGTTGGAACTGGTGTAATGTCGAAACGTTTCACAATCGTTTGCCACCAAAAGGCACGAGCAGGCGGCGACTCCCTTCTCCTGTATTCCCTGGATATAAGTGGTAGCCATCTTTCCGGCGAGAAAAGGATCTTCCCCAAGGTTTTCAAAAATGCGTCCGTCGAGCGGTGTTCGCCCCAAATTGATGTTTGGACCGAATAACACGTTTTGGTCCATCGCGAGCAACTCTTCGGCCAGAAGGTTGCCATAAGCAACCGCTGCCTCAATGTCCCAAGTACTTGCGAGAGAAAGGGTGCAGGGCAGAGAGGTTGTATACTTCACGGAATCGGACGGTATCGGCCGAATCGCTTCGCGGCCATCTCTCATACTGATGGGCGGTATTCCGAGACGAGGAATACCGCCCATCTCAAAGGTCTGCGAATCATTGAGAGCCGGTGCCCCAATGGCTTGGACCGCGCCGTGACAAAGAGCGATTTTCTCTTCTAGCGAGAGCTCGCGCAGAATGTCGTCAGGATGCTGGACGGAGAAAGCCCACGCAATGCCTCTTCGGCAATAGCTTTGCAGAGCGACCACCAGACTTCCTGAGATAAAGGTGCGACGCGAAAAAGTATTGTTAAATAGCTTCATTCTCTCTCCCGGCTGGAACTCGTCAAAGGCAATCTGGCTTGCAGTGGCGTATTCGACCTCGAGCGGCAGCCTTTTATTTAGCGCCGTTATCGCCGGTTTTGAATGTTGGCGTGCGCTGGCTTGTCTTTAACCCTGATGCCGAAGCCATCCCTGCTGACTTCAGAAATTCTCTAAGATCCAGTAACCTCGCCCGCACATCGTCGTCAGAAGTTTCGCTGCGATTATCTATTGGCCATCGATCAGGTTGTCAGGTCGCTTTGAGCTTCGGATCAGCCCGGGATAGTTATCTGCAGGGGCAATTCTTGGGAAGAAGGTCCAACAAACACGGTGCGGCTGCCGGAGCCGGTGATCCAGCTCCCGGATCGAACGGACCAGTATTGCAGGCAGCGCAAAGGAACATTCACATGCACCGCCTGCTTCTCGCCGACGGCGACGTGAATGCGCTCAAAACCGGCAAGCGAACGAACAGCAAATTGCACACCTGCTGGTTGAACACTCGGAGGCCCCAGATAGACCTGTGGCACTTCGTCGCTCGCGACCCGGCCCGTGTTCTTTACAGAAAAGCTGACTTCGAGTCCTCCATCGCTAGCTCGCACTGCCTTCAATCCGGAGTATTTAAAGCGTGTGTAGGAAAGCCCGAACCCAAACGGAAATAAGGGCTGAATATTCCGCTTGTTGAACCAGCGGTAGCCGACATAAATGCCTTCAGAGAAGACGCCGGTGCCACTGGCATTCGTTCCACCACGTTCCGGATGAACGGGATCGGTAGCGGGATAGTCGGCCAGGCGGCGTCCCCAGGTGAATGGCAGGCGGCCCGCGGGGCCGACTTTGCCGAGGAGCAGATTGGCCGTGGCCCAGCCACCTTCGTCGCCTGGCCACCACATTTGCAAAATGGCTTTTACCTTATTCAGCCAAGGAAGTGCGACTGGTTGGGAGACATTAAGCACCACGATCGTGTTTGGATTCACAGCAGCCACACCTTCGACGAGTTTATTCTGGTCGTCAGTAACCTGGAATTGCGAATCGCCCTGAGCCCAAACGAACACAACCGCTGTTTTTGCTTTGCGCGCGGCGTCAATAGCAGCCTGGTAGTTGGCGCGCTGCTGTTCGGGGGTAAGCCAGCTCAGGCGAATTTGAGCCGGCTGATGCGAATTGTCGGGTGTAATGGTGAGCGAAAGCTTGTGCGGTCCGGCAGCCAAGTTGAGATCGGCGGTCGCATTATCCAGCCCATCAGTTGTCGGCAGAACGTCGCTCTCCCCTGCCTGCGTAATATCGCCATGCACAACCATTCTGCCGATATGGACGGCCGTCTTGCCATCGAGCACCAGGGCACCGTAGGCACCTAGTATCTCCATGTGAAGCGCATACGTGCCGGTGGAGGGGATACGAAGAGTCCCGCTCCACGTTGCACTCGAGTCTGCGGGAAGCACCCGACCATTTGAATGAGTGAAGTCGATCTGCACGTCCGTCTTTGTCGTTCCTCCCGAGGACGTTCGCTTGAGCCCGGGCTGGCCGTCATGCGACAGGTATTGCGCAGGTATGGGTGTGCCCGTTCGATCGTCTGCAACGGCATATGCGATTTGAACGCTGGGCCTTCCGGCCGTGGCTATGCGGAGCGCGGTTACCGGTCCGATTTCGCGTGCCGGCAAGCCTACGGATTTTTCGCCCGGCTGGCCGACGGCGATGGTCTGTCCGGCTCCAGGTCCAATGAGCACCAGAGATGCGAGATCACTGTTCTTCAGCGGCAAGGCGTTGTTTTCGTTTTTGAGGAGAACTGCCGCGTCTTCTGATGTCCTATCGACGATCCGAGCATTTTCATAATCGGGCGACGGGGTTATCGGTCGCTCGGGACGGCCATCGAGCAAACCGAAATGATCCATTTCCAGGAGAATGTGGCCAACCGCTCGATCGATTGTGGTCTCGCTCACTTGGCCAGATTGCACCGCCTCACGGAGATGCGTGAAATACAGCTCAGGCAACCCTTCCGCGCTCACGGTTCCGGGCATTTCGATATCGAGCCCGTCATTGATGAAATCAATCCCATGCGTCGCGCCCCAGTCCGAGGTGACAAAGCCTTTGAAATGGAGCTGATCGCGTAAAATGCCGATGAGCGTATCCCGGTTTCCGCACGCAAACTTGCCGTTCACCTTGTTGTAAGAACACATGATCGACGAAACGCCCGCCTGCACGGCCTCCTGGAACGGGGGCAAATAGATCTCATGCATCGCCTGCGGCTCCACATCGACGTTGTAAATGCTTTTGTAGCTCGACGCGCTCGAATCGAAGGCAATATAGTGCTTGGCCTGGGCCATGATCCCGAGGCTCTGGATGCCGCGGATTTCGGCGGCGCCTATCTGCCCGCTCAGCAGCGGATCTTCGCCGAACGTGTTGTACCCGCGACGAAACGTCACATCGCGATCAATGTTGATGAATGGCTCGAGCACTACATCAATGCCGTGTGACTTGGCCAGGCGGGCGATGACCAACCCGTTTTGCCGCGCGTCCTCAATGCTGAACGTGGCAGCAAGGCCCATAGTCGCTGTAAGTGCCATTGCGGGGATGCGTGTAAGAATGCCCGGCGGGCCGTCGGAGAACCGCATTGAGGAAATCCCGAGGCGCGGAATGCCAGGTAGAAATCCTGCCTGGCCCTGGTAAGTCGCTTCAGGCTCCTTCGCGTCATGGAGCATCGCGATCTTTTCGTCGAGCGTCATCTTGCTGAGCAGCTCGTCCACGCGCTTATCGCCAGTAGGAGACGTCCGCTCCTGCCGGGACTGCGCAAGGACTATGCCAGCACCGAGGGAGAGAAAAAGAGAAATGGCGATAAATTTTCTACTTGTCCCTGCAAAGCGCCGACTGAAAGCACAAAGCCTACCTCGTATCACAAGATTCCTTTCACGAATCACAATTCTTGGGGGCTCACACATTGGCGCCTTCCCATACGTCCAGGAATCCCCCCCGAGATTCGGGCGCCACCCAGCCAAGACTAGCGGCCGTTCCGGTTTTTGCCAGATGCCACTTACCAATCATGTTCGCCGTGTAGCCGTGATCGCGCAAAACTGTAGCAAGCGTAGGCAGATCGCGGCGCATGTCTACTTCCAACTTCCAGACATTGGTTTCAGTCGCATAACGTCCGGTGAGCATGCATGCGCGTGCAGGTGAACACAAGGGCTGGTTCGTCACGGCATGAGTGAAGATAGCACCACGTCGTGCGAGCTTGTCCAGATTTGGTGTCTTTACATAGAAATTCTCCCTTGAGGCGCCAATGAAGTCAGCGCGGAACTCATCTGACAGATAGAGAACAATATTGGGTGTCTCGCTGCGGATGAAGGAGCCCCCCGCGCATTTGTATCGGACACGAGGGTGGCGGATAGCGTTGGACCTGCTAGTAACGCACCACGTGCGGCCATTTGCTTCAGAAAGTCACGACGATTCTCCGTTTGCATGCTGTGTCCTTGATCACTTTCTTCCCTAGTTAAGTTCTCCCGGCAGCCACGAGGAGCGCGGCCAGAACAAGATAGGTAGTTAGGTCTAATGCAAACATTTTCAGTTTCGTCGCAGCGACTCCTCCGAATATTCCATCCTTGATATTTGAGCCGCTACAATGACTGTTAAACGGCTAGACTTCACTCGCTAGTGATGTCGAATTCCTGGTTCGATGCGGATGCACTACAGCCGGCGTGATACCGATCCGGCATTATCCGGCCCAACGCAGATGCTTCCTGAGAAACTCGAACGTTCCTTTGCTATGAATTTCATGCGGGCCGTTGAAGAATTCAATTTCCGTAAGGTCTCCCAGACCCATCTTGTCGTAGAACCTCCGCACGCGCGCATATTCGAATGCGACCTGCTCGTCGACGCTCACGATGTCATTGTGGCCACGCTCCACCATGAACGGGCGAGGCACCATTAACTCCGCGAGTTCTGCATAGTTGACTGTGTTGGCGAAGTTGAATTCATACATGTCGTACTCTTTGGTCAACATGTAACTTTGCGGAGCCAGGACTGTGGTTGTCTTCCACACCCACTCGTTGAAATCTCCGGAGCAGATGGAGAGAGCATAGCGATCGAGAAGCGGAGGAACGCGGACGGCGGTCTTACCTCCATACGAGAGGCCGTAAAAGCCGATCCGCTCAGGGTCTACAAATTGCAGGGAGGAAAGCCAGTTCAGTGTCTGCTCATGCTGGCCAAGGATAAAAGAGAAGAGCGATAACTTAAGGGGATGTCCCATCCGCTGAATGATGCGAAAGTTATCTTCCCCAATAAAAGGATTCTGGGGCGCATAGGTAATAAACCCTTCATCGGCCAGGCTCGCGGCAAAGTGATGATAGGGGCGACTCTCAATCGAAGGTTCGGCAACAACATCCGTTGGCCGCGACTCGAGTCCGTGCTGGCAGACAACTACCGGGCGGCGCTCGCCAAGCTTCATGCCCTTAGGAAGGAGAAGAATCCCATACGCAAACACATCGGGCCATACATCGAGCATCACCTCAAAAGCGGTGAAGCGCGGCGTGTCGAAGATCTGCCGGGTTCGCGGGTTGAGTGGCAGCGTGGGCGACGGCAACCGTCCGATTACTTCGTCCCATATATAGCCGCGATAGAATTGCGTCGATTTCTTCCAGGATTGAACGGAGCTCGGATCCGCGCTCTTCCAGAACTCTCTTCGCACATCGGGCGATTTACGAATAATCGCCTGGGTGAAGTCAACGAGTTCGTCGAACTGCTCCTTCATCTCTGGATGTGGGCCGGAGTCTTTAGTGAGCTTGGCCGCAGTTCTTGAAGGCCTCAACGATACCGCGCCGCCGACAAGCATCTCGAGAAACGCATGAAGCGCCTGCTCTGATCCCGGCGAGCTTTCAGCTTTATTTGGACAGATGAGCAGCAGGTTTTTCTCTG
The DNA here is from genome assembly GCA_030049955.1 of Acidobacteriaceae bacterium. Next base: position 7,205 of record JASIJX010000074.1, on the reverse strand, counting down.
CGCCGAGACGCTTGTAGAACTGCCGAGCTCGAGCGGTTTCGGACTCCACTTCCGCGAAAGGTGGCGTGGAGATGGTGCCGTTGGGGCAGGCAAAGGGTTGATGTATAGCGTCGGACTTAGGCGGGCCGGAGACTTGCGGCATGTTGCAAGCTTCAATGAGGAGCGGCCGCGGCGCGATGAGGCTGGCCAGCTCCGCATCGCCGAACTCGCGGACGAGCCCCCACACGTCACGGTAGATGGGCTCCTTCCACAGGGATTCGCGCGGCTGGAAATAGCCGCTGACGGCGGCGGCGGCTATACGGGAATCGAGAGCAGCACTGTAGAGCGCAAGCAGACCGCCTTCGCCATATCCGAATACACCAATCGCAAGCGGCGATGCCGCGTTTTCCTTTTCAAAACAATCGACGGCGGCCAATATTTTTTGCACTTCGAAGCCGATGATGTGCCGTCCGGCTTCGAAGCTCATGCGGTAGATCCACTCCCGATGCGGCATGTTGGTCATGCCGATGCCGGCAATGCCGGAGTATCTGTCGTCACGGTCGATGATGAGCGGGACAACGACCTGTGCACCATTTTCGGCGAGGCGCCGCGCAAACTGCGCTTCGCGCGGAATGCCGGGAGCGATGCCGGCAAGCATCTCGGGGGTCCATTCCGCGTCGGGGACTGCTACTACGCGCGCCACCGGTTTGTCGTCCGGCTGCAGGAGCAATCCAGTTGCCCACAGCTCGCTCGAGTCGGCAGTCACCGGGGCAAAGACTTGCCAGCGAATGGCATAGATCCTGTATCCGGGCGCCCGTGCGATTTCCGGCTGACTCTGGACATCGGCCAGCAGTTGCAAACCCTGCGGCTCGACCCGCTGATCGACGGCTCCAATGATGCGGCGAAGATGGTCGCGGTTGGGAGCGACGGATTGTCCATAGCGCTGCGGTGATGAGCAGTCACAGCTCCACAATTGCGCGCGTCCGGCAGCTTGCCGCTGGGTTTCTGCCAGCAGGAAGCGGTGGATGCCATCGACCATCTGCGCCGCAAGATCGCCTTCGACAGTAAGCGGCACTGTGCCCGGAAGCTGAGAATCCATAGCCTTGGAGGTGCCCACCGACGAAACTGGCGACGGTGAATCGGCGAGGGAAGATGAAATCCCCAGGCAACTCCCAAGTCCGGCGGCGAGCGTGGCTCGCGCCGATTGACACAAGAATTCGCGTCTCTTCAATGTTTTATCCCTATTGATCCCAAAACTGACTTGTCGGTCATGGAAGCGTGGCTCAGGGCAAAAGCAACTTTTCAGCGCTTCTGCGCCCTTTTCTTTAATATGGAAATGTGATATATAAAGCATGCATACGTTGTCAAGCGAAATAAAAAGAAAGCTTTTGTTTAGCTCTCCAGTGAGATAGGGACGTCAAATGCTGCCAGCACGAAAGAAGTGGACAAGTACACTAACGCCTGCAAAGCCTGAAGTGGCGTTGGCTACGAACGCCGAGCAACGGCGTCCTATTGCTGGCGGAGGCAGAGAAATGACCATCCTGCGGGCGAAAAGAGGCTCGCTGGCGATGGCAGCCTACACGCAAATTCGCGATGAGATTCTTCGCGGCACCTTCAAAATCGGAGATATCCTCCCGCGCCGGCATCTGGCCAAGATGCTCAACACGAGCTTTATTCCGATTACCGAAGCATTGCAGCGTTTAGAAGCCGAGGGAGTAGTTGAGAGCCGGCCGCGTATCGGAACGCGGGTGCGGATTCCAACCGAGGAGGATATGCGCAGCTCGTACGAGATCCGTGAAGCCCTGGAGGCACAATCGGCCCGGCTGTGCACGTCGAATATAACCGCTGAGGAGAAAAAGCAGCTCAAAAAGAGCGCCGAGCACCTCGATCACCTGTATTTCGCTGGTCAGTCCGAAGCGGATCCGGTGTTTCTGTTCTCCGTGCACACCTATCACATGCAATTTCACATGCGCATTGCGGAGATCGCGCGGTGCGTCGGGCTCAGCAAGGCCATTGAAAAGGAACAGGTGCTGGTCTTCAACTGGCTTTACGATACGACAACGCACCGCACCATTTCGCCGGCTAATTTTCACGCCACGCTCGCCACAGCGCTATGCTCTGGAGATCCGATCAAGGCGGATGTGGCAATGCGGGGTCATGTGCAGTATGGACTCCAGCAGGTGTTGGACCGCTTTGCTCCCCTGGCGAAGGGCAACGCATGGCGGACGCGCAACGCCGCTTCCTGATCGAGTGCTGGATGTGACCGGTTTGCGGATCGCATAAAACTGGCCGGGGTAGCCATAACAAATTCCTCTGCCCAGTTGGTATCGTAGGCTCCCTTCCGGTTGCGCGATTGAGCGCGGCCTCACGGAGAAAGCTCCTAGGATCATCCGCATGTTGTTGATCCCCTGGGCTTTCAGGCACCAACCGATCGCGTTCGTTGTCCACGCAGCGACATGCTGTTCCCCAAAACACTGCTGAGCAGACGGGGACAGTTGGCGCTTTTTCAAAGTGGACGCCCTTCATCTGGCCAGTGTCTCCCTTCTCCAATGACACAATTCAAGCCGGGAGTCTACTCACCTCTCGGAAAAATCGACAACCCCACTTGTCGCTAAAGCTCTTCCTGCCAATCCGTGAGACGTATCTTCACCTCGTGGGTGGTAATGGCTGGCGCGGCTTCAACACCTGTGTAGTTTCCCCACTGAAGGTCCGGGTAGGGCCAAAAGTTATAGAGGCTGAAAGCAATTTGTCCGTTGGGTAGCACATCCGCCCGCGCCGCTATGTCGGCGGCGCCTTCTGCGCGCACGCGGATGTTTCCCTCGCTCAGAACACAGGCGGCGTACCAAACATTCTCTTTCAGAGAACGAAAATCATTCGAGGCCTGCGGAGTACAGTTTTCCTTACCCCAGAGGAAAAAGTCGCCCACGTCCTCTGACCACGGCCATTCAGGCCTGATCTGATAACGCAGCATCGCATGATTCGGAATTTTCAAAGCGACTCCCTGAGGGCGACCAATGTGATCTTCTGGGTATACCGACCACAAGGAAGAACGGTTCCATGCCAGCTTCTCGATCGTGGATGGGAGAATATAGGCGATGCCAAGTTGCGGATTGCCCTGCTTTTCCCCATGAAGACGATAGGTGGTCGATATTAATCCGCTCCCATCTACGCGGATCTCGAATTCAACCACAACACTTTCGGTTTCTCCGTCCAGTTTGCACTCTCCGGAAGTGTGGATTTGCACCGCATCTCCGTCCAAAGCAGCAGTAAACTCTTTGAGCAGCCAATTGCTCATGATTGGCCCCCCGCCCAGGTCAAGGTACGGTCCGCCCGCGACAACCAGTTGATTATTGAATCGCGCTTCGCTTATTAGCCCCGTCGCCTGACTGAATACGACTGAGAAGCGTGGTCCAGTGATCTCCACGCTGCCCGCACTCTTTTCGAACTCCACGGAGGCAGGCTTCGGAACTTGAATGGATGGCTTCGATTGGCCAATGGGAATCCTGAACTGGTCGATCATCGCATTGCCGGCCAGGAAGACCATCTGCAGCGCATCTCCGGATTTCCAATGTAGCGCAGGGATCTCCAAACACCCCGATTCATGCGGGGGCAGGTCGATCCGTAGCACCTGACTCGCCTTCGACCCACATGACCACAGGATCGTGATCTCATTCAAGTCTGTATGATCAAAGGCGTTGTGGATTGGAATGATAAGGGGACTGCCATTTTCAGGAACCGGGATTGGTCTATCATCGATCCGAACCGGCGAGTAGGCCTTTTTAGTTAACCAATACTCCGGCTTTTCGCGTCTCCACCCGTCAATCAGCCCCCAAGGGCCATACCCAACCGGGCCATTAGGCAGCAAAAATACCTCATCGATACCCGCCCAGATCGCCCCGCCCAGACAACCTTCCGTTGAGATAAACTTTTCCCCGAACGACCTAATGCTTTGACCCCAAAACGCGCGAACACCAGGGTCACGGCGCAGCGTCTGCAGGTTATAGCAAGAAACGTGTGCAAACTCGTCGTTGAGGACCGGGTTTGTGTTGCTACTTAGATCCGAGTTAACGCTCGCGTAATGTTTACTGTAAATATCGAATGGTAACGGCAGCGGAGCGGTGTCAGGATAACTGAAGATCGTCGGTCGGCTCGAGTCGTGCTCGGCTGCAAACCGATGCTCCAGCGCGATGTTCGTCCCCCATTGACTTTCGTTCCCAAGCGACCAGAACAATACTGACACATGATCGCGATCGCGAGCAATCATTTCGCCGAATTGGCTCAAGAAGCGCGCAGTGAACTTCGGATCGGAAGAAGGTCCCTTCTCCACATTGGACCAACATACTGCGGTCTCTTCTTCGACATAGATTCCGTGCCGATCACAGGCTTCCAGGAATCGTTCCGAGGGCGGGTAGTGCGAGGTTCGAACAAAGTTGATGTTTCCGGCGCGGAAGATCTTCGCATCAGTCTCATCGAATTCAGCCGGGACAGCCCTGCCATAGACTGGGTGGACACTGTGGCGACAGACTCCGCGCAGTTTCACGGACTTCCCATTCACGAGAAGTTGGTTGCCGACGCGTTCAACAGTGCGAAATCCAATGGCCCGTCGCACCCTCTCGCAAATAACGCCGTCAACGATCACAGACATCTCTAGCGTATAAAGATTTGGATGTTCGGCGTCCCAACGCTTCGGATTCAATGCAACGATATCGATTGGTGTATTTTTATCCGAAAACTCTAAAGACACTGAATTTGGTTGAATCGCCAAGGTCCGACCGGAATCATCTGTGAGCTTCAGTTCCAGTCGCGCAGGATTCATAGCTGGCGAGGATAGCTTCGGGCTGATGCGGATATGACCGTTCTTGTACCCTTCCCCGAGTGTTACCGTGAGCGCGAGACTACTAAGGTATGTCTGTGGAACTGAAAATAATCGCACATCGCGAAGGATGCCTGCGATTGGATGTTTGGCGTAAGAGCTGCCTTGGGATATGTCGTCGCTGCGATCAGTGACACCGACAATCAGCTCCGCCTCCTCTCCTGCCTTCACATGTTCGGTGATCTCACAATCCCATGCGGTGAAGCCGCCGAAATGATCGCGAATATATGTGCCGTTTACCCAGATACGGGCATAGCTATAGACGCCGTCAAAGCGTAAAAATATACGACGATTCACGAAGTCTGGCGGTATTCGGATCGATCTACAGCAAGGATATTCACGATCCGGCTCAATGGCACACCCCTGTGTAGCAAACTCATTTGGAATTTCGATTTCTTTCCAAAATGAAGTGTCCACGTTAACTCGTGGGAGCTCCGAAGAAGGATCCATATTGATCTTCCATTTCCCGGAGAGATCCATCACTGGATATTGAACACCGATCACATGAGAAGGTAACGGGACGAGTCCTTCAAAAAGTCCTTCCCCGCTCACCGATTCAATCAAGTCCGCCCGGTTTAGTAAACATGCGCCTGTGCTGAACCGGGCATTTGCCGCCACACAGATTGCGCTGAGACTCTTAAAGAACGTGCGTCTATTCAATGCGTGCTCCATTCATAGATTGGGCGGCGAGGAGATTGATATAAGCGCTCAGGTCTTACCAGACAAATTGATCGTACCAGAAGCTGTAGGCTTTTACATCCATTCGTTGAGCCGGGAAAGGACTAAGAGTTGCAAGGCACTACGGTCTTAAATCTCACTATCGTTGTTCTTGTGAAGTATCAGGAGTGAACTACTCGTGGCGAGATCCACGTGCCGCTATCTTCTTACTCAACGCGACAAAAACATTTTGTGAGACTTGTCACAAGCTTCTTCGAAATAAAAAGAGGAAGGGATTTAGGAGCCATCCCTTCCTCTGTAACTCCGTTCCGGCGAAAAGGCACAAGCGCAAAGCAAGTTGTCAAAATATCAGGGGAAAGCCCACAAACAGCAATTCGCTTCTCGCGCGCTTTCCCCCCTCGTCAATTTTGGGTAATTGACCAACTGCTCATCGAGAAGGTCTCGTTGTTCCCGCTCGTGGTGACAACTTCGAAGCCATAGGCAATCGAGCTAATCGTACTGCTAGATGACAGGTACCCGTTGTTGATGAGGTAGTTAAGCATGGAGAGGATATCCACGCTACCGTTGGTGAAGCCGTACACGTTCCCGCTGCCCGCGATCTGCCAGATTCTCTCTGAGCCAAATATGCACAGGTTCCAGGAGTTGACGGGAACGCCGTTCGTGCCGCCGAATTGGACAGTGGCCAGGATTTCGCTGCCAGTGCACACTGGCCGGTATATCTCTTCGGTTTGGATCATCACCTCGTCGGCATAATCGTTAAACCACATGTCGAAGCCGATATCGGTGCTGGTATTGGACGATTCATCGGAAGTCGCCGCGAAGGACGAGTACAGGTTGTTAAAGCTGGTTATCAACTCCCCGTTGTAGGGTGTCCAGATGGATGGGTAAGACACGACGGACGTGTTGCCCGCCGGCACGTTCATGACCGTATTCCAGTTCCCGTTGAACGAGAGCGGTACTGTCGTCGTTTCTGACATTCCTGAAACAGGAGCATACGCGCCCTGTCCAATCTGGACGTCGTCGCCACTCATTTCTTGAACCGGCGTGTAGTCGTAAGGCCCGCAATTGGTGTTATTGTTCAGGGCGGTCATGACACACTGCGATCCCGAAGTGATGTTCAGCGCGACGGTATAGCTTTGAGGTGAGTTGGTCGCTCCCGAACTCGTGACATTAACCGTGGCGGTGTAGGTCCCGGCCGCGAGTCCCGAAATGCTTGGCTGGTTGGAACAAGTATAGGGTGCTGAGCTACCCGAACAGCTCACAGTGAGCCAGCCGCTTCCGCTGCCGTAGTTGATCGAGGTCGTCGGCGACGCCAGCGTTCCGCTGCCGGAGTTGCTCACGGTGACATTCTGTGAGGATGGATTCGAGCCTCCGGCCGTTGCGCTGAAGCTGAGGCTGGTTGGGGAAAGCGAGATGGTGGGTGAGCCCGACGACCCAACGTTCAGCGTAATAGAAAGGTTCACCGGGGAGTTGCTCGCTCCCGAACTGGAGATTGCAAGCGTAGCGGTGTAGGTCCCGAGAGCCAAGCCACAGGTATTTTGGAAGGTGACCTGCAACGTATAGGGGGCCGAGCTGCCGGAAACCGAAGCATTCAGCCAGCCATTTCCTTGGTTGTAGGTGTACTGGAGTGTCGGCGACGCCAGCGTGCCGCCGCCAGAGTTGCTAATGGTGACGT
>JASIJX010000536.1 GCA_030049955.1 Acidobacteriaceae bacterium | reverse complement strand
ACCGCGACCATTCGCGTCCGAGGCGTCGACCGGCTCAAAGGCGCGCGCTTCCGCATCAATCCGGATCGCATCGAGGCAGGCACGTTTCTCATCGCCGGCGCCATCACCGGCGGCGACCTCATCGTGGCCAACTGCAACGCCTCGCATCTCGGCGCGGTGATTACCAAACTTCAAGAAGCGGGCGCGCGGGTCGACATTCTCGCGCCCGATTCCGTTCGCGTGCGCGCTCAAGACAAGCTGCGCGGCGCCGATATTTCCACCGAGGAGTATCCCGGCTTTCCCACCGACATGCAGGCCCAGTACATGGCTCTGGCCACGCAGGCCGAGGGCGTGAGCCAGGTGACCGAAAACATCTTCGAGAATCGCTTCATGCATGTGCAGGAACTGGTCCGCATGGGCGCAACCATCAAGGTGGACGGCAGCACGGCCACGGTGCGCGGACCGGCGCGGCTTTCGGCCGCCGCCGTCATGTGCTCTGACCTGCGCGCCTCAGCATCGCTGGTGCTCGCGGCGCTGGTTGCAGAAGGCGAGACCGTGATCGACCGCGTTTACCATATGGATCGCGGCTACGAGCGCTTTGAGCAGAAGTTGAGCAGCGTCGGTGCGCAGATCCAGCGCCTGGGCAATCTTTTCGCGCCGCGCGAGATGCAGCCCCTCGCGGGCTGATCGGCCGGCTGGCGCCACATAGCTCTATCGCGGGCTCATTCCAAAAGTAACCTCCGCGAAACTATTCTGCCTTACTTGCGTTGATACCATTGACCACGCGGAACCGATGGAGGTTCCGCGGAAGAGTCGATCAAGGAGGATAGGATTCGCGTGAAGAAATCTGCGATGGCAGTTCTGCTCGCTCTCAGTATGGCTCCTGTGGCATCAATGGCGCAGGTGGGCATTACGGTGCGTATTGGTCCACCCGCACCAATCGTCGAACATTACGGGCCGCCCCCGCATCCCGGTTACGTGTGGATCTCGGGCTACCAACGTTGGGATGGCAATCGCTACGTTTGGTCTCCTGGCCATTGGGACCGCCCGCCTCATCCTGGCGCTGTGTGGGTTGCGCATCACTGGGTGCACCGGCACGGTGGCTGGGTGCTGATTGAAGGCCACTGGCGGTAATCTTCTTTTCCAACAAAAACAAAAGGCGGAGCCATCGCGCTCCGCCTTTTGTTTTTCGCTTGTCATCCTGACGAGTTTGCGAAGCAAACGAATGCAGGATCTGCGGTTGATTTTCCCCCGCATCCGCTGCGCGCTAGCGAATCTCAATCACATCCTTCGTCTTCGCGGCTACCTCGTCGGCGCGTTCCTTCAACTTCTCGGCTACTTTGAAGAACTCCGCCGCCTGCGGGCTCTTTGGCCCGGCCAGCGTCACCGGTAATCCCCGGTCGCCCCCCTCGCGGATCGCTGGCACCAGCTCGATCGAGCCGAGGAAGGTCACGTTGAATTGCTTCGCCGTGCGCTCTGCTCCACCGCGCGAAAAGATGTCGATCTCTTTCTGGCAATGCGGGCAGGTAAAGTAGCTCATGTTTTCGACGATGCCGAGCACTTCAACATTCACCTGCGCGAACATCTCGAGCGCCTTGCGCGCGTCCTCAAGGCTCACGTCGCTCGGCGTCGAGATCACCACCGCGCCGGTGAGCGGCACCGTCTGCACCAGCGAGATCACCACGTCGCCGGTTCCCGGCGGCAGGTCGATGATCAGGTAATCCAGCTCGCCCCACTCCACCTGCTGCAAGAATTGCCGGATGATCTGGTGCAGCATCGGCCCGCGCATCACCATCGGCTTGTCGCCGGGCGAAATGTAGCCGATTGAAATTGTTTTGATGCCGTGCGTCAGGTTCGGCTCGATCATGTTGTTGGCCGTCACTCTGGGCTGCTTTGTCGAGCCCATCATGAGAGGCACATTAGGCCCGTAGACGTCGGCGTCGATCAGGCCCACGCGGTGGCCAAGTTTCGAAAGCGCAATGGCCAGGTTCACGGCCACCGTAGTTTTGCCCACGCCGCCTTTTCCCGATCCTATTGCGATAATTTTCTGAACGCCGGGCAGCGCCATTGGCTGCGGCATGGCATGTCCATGTGCCATCAATTCACTCCTTCTCCCTCTTCAATTTTACCGGAGTGCGGTTGTTGGCGATGGTTTACGGTACTGCACTGGATCCGCACCAGTGACGCGCGCCAGAATCGCGTGAATCTGCCGCACGCCATCGGTCAGCGCCGCTGGCCCCGGTTGCAGAATAATCGTCGAATCGATCTCATAAACATGACCGCGGCGCACAGCGGAGATCCCATCCCACCCCGGCCGCGACCGGATCGTCTCCGTCCTCACCTTTTTCCCGCACCAGGATGCGAGAATCACCTCCGGATCGCGCTTCACCACTTCCGCTGGATCGACCACACGGTCCTGCGCCTTGCCGCAGCTGCGCAGCTCGGGAAAAATCGGCTCGCCACCGGCAATCTCGATCAGCTCCTCCACCCACGCGATGCCGCCAATCAGCGGCTCGTCCCACTCTTCAAAAAACACGCGCGGCCGGCAGGGAAATTTCATCGCCGCCGCAGCGATCTCTTCGAGCCCTCGCGCCAGCCCATCGGCGAGCGAGCGTCCTTCGTCCGGCTTGCCCACGATCCGCGCCAGCATGCGGATCATGTCGAGGATTTCGGCAATGCTGCGCTGGTTAAAGTTCAGCACTGTCACGCCACGGAGCACGAGTTGCCGCGTGATCTCGGCCTGAACGTCGGAAAAAGTCAGTACCAGATCGGGCTTGAGGGCCAGGATCTTTTCAAAGTTCGCGTCCTTGAACGCAGAAACGCGCGGCTTGGAGCGCGCTTCGGCCGGCCTTGAGGCATAGGCCGAAATTCCCACGATGCGTTCCTGCTCGCCCAGCAGGAAGAGCGTTTCGGTCGTCTCGTCGGTAAGGCACACGATGCGCCGTGGAAACTCGGCCTGCTCTGCCAGCGATAGAAGGGAAGTGTACATAGGTTGAGATGGAAATCACGGAAACCACGAAACGCGACCGCAGCAGAAATTCAGCGCTGACCGCCTGCGGTATCCACTGGCGTATCCTTAAGCGCCGCAATTGCCTTTTTGGCTGCCTTGCGCCGCGCCGCCTCGGCCTCGCGGTACTCACGCCGCCGCAGCGCATCCTCATATCGCCGTATCTCGTTCGGCGTCTCAGGCTTGGCCGCCGGAACCCGCTGCCGGTTGCCGTGCTCATCCACAGCCACAAAAACCAGGTACGCGCTGGCCACATGCGCCACGGCTCCGGTGCGCGTATCTTCCGCCCACACCTTCACGCCAATTTCCATTGATGTTGTAAAGGCACGATTCACGCTCGATTTGAGCGTCACCAGGTCGCCCAGGTGCACCGGCCGGATAAAGTCGATGTGGTCCATTGCCGCCGTAACCACGTGCGTGCGCGCGTGCCGGTAGGCAGCCATAGCTCCAGTCAGGTCGATAAAATGCATCAGCCGTCCGCCCAGCAGGTTCCCTAATGTATTGGTGTCATTGGGCAGAATGATTTCCGTCATCTCTGACTGGGTGCTGGCTACCGTGCGTACCGCGGGAGTGGTTTCCTGCCGGGTCCCGGCCGTGCTTCTGGTCTCGTTCATCGGTCCAGTGCTCCGTGATTCTTTCGTAATTTTGGTCCCTCACATGTTTTTCACAGCCGGCCCGATACAATAGAAGCGGGGCAGGCCGCTCAGGAAATCAGGGCAGGGGGAGCCTGTTCCAGTTTTCGGCAATCCACCCCAATTACGCAAATTACTTAGGCATGCAATAACCGGGTTTGCCTCCCAGAAACACGATGGACAAGATTGCAGGACTAAAAGAAATTCTCGCCTTGGACCCCAAGAACAGCTTTGCCCGCTATGGCATTGCCATGGAGCTGGCCGCCCGTGGCGAAATGGCCGCAGCGCTGGCAGAGTTCGACACGCTGTTGGCCAACGACCCCGACTACACGGCCGGTTACTTTATGGCCGCGCAAACGCTGGCCGGGGCGGGTCGCAAGGAAGAGGCTGTAGAGCGCCTCAAAGCCGGCATCGGCTGCGCCGCCAGGAGTGGTAACTCTCATGCGCTCAGTGAAATGCAGGCAATGCTCGGTGAACTGGCCGGTGAGGCCCGGGACTCCACGGTACGCTGATTCCACGCGAGAGTTACGCGGAAGTGATGGCGTGTTCGGTACATTTGCGCTCATCCTGCTCAACTTACCGTAACCGTTTGTGGGAGAATGCCATCTAAGTAATCATGCCGAAGTATTCGATCGTTGTCCCCTATCACAACGAGGAAGAGAATGTGACCGCTCTCTATGCTCGCCTCAAGCAGGTGATGGAGCAGGTGGGCGAAACCTTCGAGCTGGTTTTTGTCGACGACGGCTCGCGCGACCGCACCTACAAATTGCTTGAGGAAGTTGCCGCGGTCGATAGCCGCGTGCTGGTCATCAAGCTGCGGCGCAACTTCGGCCAGACTTCGGCCCTGGCAGCCGGCTTCGATCACGCTTCCGGCGAGTTCATTCTTGCCATGGACGGCGACCTGCAGCACGACCCCAACGACATTCCCGCCTTTCTCGAAAAGCTCGACGAAGGCTATGACGTGGTCTCCGGCTGGCGCGAAAAGCGCATCGACAACTTCATCCTGCGCCGCATTCCTTCGCGCTGCGCCAACTGGCTCATGGCCAGGCTCTCCGGCGTGCCCATTCACGACTTCGGCACCACCTTCAAGGCCTATCGCCGCGAGGTAATTCAGAACATCCCGCTCTACGGCGAGATGCATCGCTTCATTCCCGCGCTGGCAAGTTGGTATGGCGCCTCCATCTGCGAGATTCCCATCCGCAACGTGAACCGCGAGCGGGGCAAGAGCCACTACGGCCTTGGCCGCACCTTCCGCGTCTTCTTTGACCTGCTGACGATTCGCTTCCTGCTCAAGTACATGAGCCGCCCACTGCATTTCTTCGGTGGCATCGGAATGCTGTCTATCCTGAGCGGCAGCGTGATGGCCATGGTGCTGCTGGGCATGAAGCTTCAGAACCCCAGCTTCGACGTGATGCACCATCACGGCCCCATGTTCGTCATCGGATCGGTGATGATTGTCTGCGGAATTCAGTTGCTGGCCCTGGGTCTGCTGGGCGAGCTGCAGGTGCGCCATCACTTCACCAACCAGCATCCTGCTTCTTACGCCATCGACCGTCTTGTCCGTCTCGCATCGCCCGAAGAGCAGAACATGGTCTCCGACCGCCAGCAGGACAACTACTAGCGCAACCCAACGGGCCCGCGATAGCACTGTCATCCTGAGCGAACGAGCGAAGGATCTGCGGCTGTCGTTTTCTCCCTTGCCCCGCCCAACCCTCAGGGTTCATCCTTAGTCCGAGCCATGAAAGCAATTCAGATTCACGAAACTGGAGGCCCTGAGGTTCTTCAACTCGCCGACCTGCCCATCCCAGTTCCGGGCCCTGGACAGGTGCTCGTCCGTATTGAAGCCATCGGGGTCAACTTCATCGAGATCTATTTCCGCAAAGGCCAGTACAAGACCTCGCTGCCCATGATCCCGGGCAGCGAAGCCGCGGGAACCGTCGAAGAACTCGGCGCCGGCGTCACCGGCTTCGCTCCTGGCGATGCAGTCGCTTCCACCAGTGTGCTCGGCAGCTATGCCGAGTATGCGCTGGTCAACGCCGCGCAACTGGTCAAGGTGCCCGAAGGTGTTGCGCCCGAGCAGGCCGCGGCCGCCATGCTGCAGGGCATGACGGCGCACTACCTTGCCTACTCCACCTATCCGCTCAAGCCTGGCGACACCGCCCTGGTGCACGCCGGAGCCGGCGGCGTGGGCCTGCTGCTTACTCAGATCGCTCATCGCATCGGTGCGCGCGTCATCACCACGGTTTCCACGAAGGCCAAGGCCGACCTCTCGCGCGAAGCCGGCGCCTGCGACGTGATCCTTTACACCGAGCAGGATTTCGAAGCCGAGGTCAAGCGCCTCACCAGCGGCAAGGGTGTCGATGTGGTCTACGACTCAGTGGGCAAGACGACCTTCGAGAAGAGCCTCAACTGCCTGCGTCCGCGCGGACTGATGGCGCTCTTCGGCGGCTCCAGTGGCGCTGTTCCGCCCTTCGACCCCGTCCAGCTCAGCGGCAAGGGATCGCTCTACCTTACGCGGCCCACTCTGTGGCATTACATCGCCACACGCGCCGAGCTCGAATGGCGCGCCGGCGAAATCCTCGGCTGGGCGGCCAAAGGCGAGCTCAAGCTGCGCACCGAGCATATCTATCCGCTCGGCGAAGCGGCCCAGGCCCAGGCCGACATTGAAGCGCGCAAAACCACCGGCAAGATTTTGCTCGAACCCTGATCATGAGCAGCATCGTCATCTCCCGGGCAGATCGCGTCTTCGTCCTCACCGGCGCAGGCATCAGCGCCGAAAGCGGCCTGCCCACCTTCCGCGCCGAAGACGGTCTGTGGGCAGGCTACCGCATCGAGGACGTGTGCACGCCCGACGCCTGGGAACGCAATCCCGCCGGTGTGTGGGACTTTTACTCTGCGCGCCGCGCCTCCGCGCAGAAAGCCGAACCGAATTCCGCGCACCGCGCCTTGGCCGAGCTCGAATCGAAAATAGATGACCGGTTTTTCCTCTGCACGCAGAACGTCGACGACCTGCATGAGCGCGCCGGTTCGGTGCGTCTGCATCACATGCACGGCGAGCTCGCCAAATCGCGCTGCGAGTACGAGTGCGGCCGCCCGCCTGTCGAAGACCGGACTGTCTACGCGAACCTCGACCAAGTTCCGCGTTGCCCCTGCGGCGGCCGCATGCGCCCGCATATCGTCTTCTTCGGCGAAATGCCGCTTGAAATGCAGCGCATCCAGCGCGAAATCGGCAACGCGACGATGATGATCGTCGTCGGCACCTCCGGCTCCGTGTATCCTGCAGCCAGCTTCGTCCACTGGGCGCGCCAGAGCGGCGCCCGCACCGTCTACATCGGTCCCGAGTACCCGCTCAACGCATCGGCCTTCACACAGATCGTCGAAGGCAAAGCCGGCGAGGTCCTGCCCGGGCTGTTCGACGTTCGCTTCACGGCTTAAGCCCGCTTCTTCACAAACTCGCTCCGCCGGAACCGCAGCGCCGTCCAGTCCGCGTCAATTGCCACCGAGCGCACAGTCTCGAATCCTCTTGAGCTCAGCGCATTCCAGCCGGTATCGCGGTTAAAGTCGCATTTGTATTTCTTCGACGTACCCTTGGGATAGGCGAACCACACAATCGCATCGCCCTTTGCGCGCTTCGCAATCTGCGGCCCCAGCGTATCTACCTCGCTCTTTCGCGTCGCAAACGCCAGCCAGAAGTCCGCCTGCTGCACGGATTCCAGACGGCGGTGGATGGTGATGGCCGGCAGCTGCGCCAGTTCCGGCTGAAAACTTTCCGGCGCGTTCAAAACCACAATCTCCTGCCGGCCGCCCAGATTGAGCTTTTCGAACAATGTAGCCATGGCAGCCATGATACGGATTCCTGAAAAATAATCTGCAATTTTCAGGAATTTTTTCGAATGAAGGGCTGCCTCAAAACTTGAACCGGTACCGCACCTCGCCCGCAAACATGCGCGGATCGTTGTAATGGAATCCGCCGATCGTCACCGAGTTATCTAGCAGCACGCGATGATTCGTCACATTGATGGCTGTCGCCGAGACTCTCCAGTTCTCGCCGAACGAACGCCCGACCGACGAATCGAAGGTCGTGTGCACGGGCAGGTATTCGCCCTGGTACGGTCCGTAGCCGGAGTTGGCGAGACCGTTCGAGAATCCTGAGCCGTAGTAAACATTGCTTGCAAACCACGTGTGCGCCGGCAGGTTCGCGGTGAATCCCGTGTTCAGCGTGTCGCGCTGGTCGTGATCGAGCGGAATGTAATTCGGCCCAAGATCACAGGCCGGGTCAGTGGCAATGCTGCACGTGAACCCGCCGATGATATTCCCGCGCTGTTCGGCGATCTGGTTCGAGTACGTCACATGGAACTGACCGTAGCGCCAGAGCTGGGGCGAGTGCAGCGTCATCTCCCATGCGCGGATCAACGCCCCATCCACCGCAATTGGGAAGTACATGTTCGATTCACCCAGATTCGAGTGATCGAGGAAATTGTTCACGCGGTTCTTGAACGTATCCACATCCAGCATCCATCCACGGTAGGGGATCTCGATTCCGAACTGGTGCTCCTCGTCGCGCTCCGAGGGGATCGGCGTAAACGCGTTCTCGCCGGAGGGCAGGCTGCTCGCGTAATTCAGCACCGAGCTTGAAACGGTGAGGATCGGCGCCGGCTGGAAGAAATGCCCATAGAACCCGTGCAGTACCCAGTTCAGCCGCGGAATCCGCACGGTAGCGCCGATGCGCGGATAGATGGCGCTCTCATTAAGCCACGCGCGGTAGATGGAAAATCGCTCGCCGCCCAGCAGTGTCACATACTGGCCCAGGCGCAGGTGGTCGCCCACGTAAAACTCCACCAGCCCCGCATTCGCATTGGCCGGCGTGTTGCACGGGGATTGTCCGGTGAGGCATTGCCCGTTTGCCGCAACGCCGAAGAGGTCGTTTTCCTTCTGATAGAAGGAGTAGAGCCCTCCGGAAAAACTATTCCATCCCTCATCCAGCCGCGCATCGGCCTGTGCGCCCGCGTAATTCGAATTCTGGTGCCACGTTGTCGCTACCGGGTTGTCGGTAGCCTTCGAATCGTAATCCGACTGGTTCCAGTGGTAGAACGGCGCTGCTGATACCATTGCACGCGGCGAAATGGTATGCGCCCAGTCTGCGATTACAAATCCATCGCGCTCCGTCTGCCCGTCGCGCAGACCCGTGGAGCAGTAATAGCCTGAAACGCACTCGTAGTCGTTGGGGTTGGGATCGTAGGGAACCTGAAAATAATCCTGCCGCAACTGGCCGTCCAGCCGAAGCTGATCCTTTGGAGTCTGGTTGCGGATCACAGAAACAAACCCGCTCTCCGAGTTGGTCGAATCGTGATAAATCTGCGGCACCGGCGTGGCCAGCCCGTAGTTTGAGCGCGAGCCGGTCACGCTCGAATACCAGGCCGTCTTCTCGGAGTGGTCGCCGAGCGCAACTTGCGCCTCGCCCGTGCCGAGATTGCCCCCATACAGCATCAGCTGGCCATCGCGGTTAAATTCAAATCCATTGCGTGGCAGCACGTTGAACATGCCGTACGTGCGGTCGCCCAGGTCGGAGGCGTAGCTTCCGCGCAGCGCTTCCATCGAATCGATGTCCTTGGGATCGATCTGCGGTCCCACGTTCGAAGCAATCTTCGTGTTGGGAATCGCCACGCCATCGATCAGCCAGCTCGTCTGGTGCCCCCCGCGCATGTGCAGCATGTCGTGCGTCATGTACGCGCCGGGAACATAATCGGTGATCATCTCCGTCCCCGTGGTGCGATCCGCGCCTGGCGTCTCGTCGATCGTCTGCCGCGTGATGAGCGTCGTCGGCGTCACCGTGTCTACGGCGTCGGCAGTCGTCCCGTGCACCACCACGGACTCCGAAGAGCTGCCAACCGCAAGCGGAATATGCAGCACGGGATTGGTTCCGGAAGCCAGCGTCAGCGTCTCGGTGGCCGACTCGAAGCCGGCAGCCGAAACCGTGAGACGGTAGACGCCGATGGGCGCGGCTTCGAGTTCAAAGCTGCCATCCGCACGCGTGGTCGCGTGCAGCGCAAAAGCAGAATCGACCGCTTCGAGCAGCACCCGCGCCCCGGCGATGGGTCGGTGCTGCGAGTCGTGCACCACCCCGTGCAGAGTAGCAAAAACAGTGGCATACAAGGGCAGGGAAGCGCCCAGCAGCATTGCGGCAAATAGAGCAATACGGCGCATATCAGACCTCTCAGAAAAATAGGCAGGACCGCACGCGTGCGTGCAAAAGCGCACCGCGCGTGGCGGCAATTGGGATGGAAGTGGAAGTTTTTCGAGAAGATTTAGCTGGGGATTGAAGCCGGAGGGCCGCGGCCCGCGTGCGTGCGAGCCGGCGCCGTGCGCGGGGCGATGCTGGCGCCAAGCGCGACGCGGACACTCGATTGCGGAACAGCAAAACCGGCTGAAGGCGCCAGGAGCGCATGAGCCGGCGCGATCCATGCGATTACCGCGCCGGGATAATACGGGCACGTGGCCGGCGCGGTCAGCGCAGGGCGCCCATCGGATGCCGCCTCAGCCATCCGTGCCATCTGCGCTGCCATCGCACAGTGGTGCGCCCCATTCCGGCGGCAGCACGCCGGCAGGCGCGCATCCTCGCTGCCCGGTAAAGCAGTAGCCAATGGCCCCACGCCAAACAACAGCGCCAGCAGGATGGACAGAACCCGCTTCATCTGCTCCCTATGCTACACCAGCCGCAATCGCCTGCCGCCCGTCCAGTATCATCGGAGTATTACGCAGTTCACCTCCGCCGCACTGCTCGAGAGGATTCATCCGTGTTCAAGGAACGCACAAGGGAACGCTCATCCGCACCGGCAGTCGATCCGGCAGATCCCAAACAGCATCCGCGCCGTCAGCGGCCGCTGCGCATTGCGCTCTTCGGCTTTGGAACGGTCGGCAGCTCGGTGGCGCGGATCCTCGTCGAATCGAAGCCGCCGGAGCTTGAGATCACCCACATATTCAATCGCGGCGTGTCCCGCAAGCGCGTCGGCTGGACCCCGTCGGGCGTCACCTGGAGCGAAGACGCCGATGCAGTGCTCGCCTCCGACGCTGATGTCATCGTCGAGCTGGCCGGCGGTCTCGATCCCGCCGGAACCTGGGTGCGCCGCGCTCTGGAAGCAGGCAAGAGCGTGGTCACGGCCAACAAGAAGCTCATCGCCTTCCACGGCGTCGATCTTGAGCGTCTGGCTGCGGCAAAGGGCGGCCACATCAAGTACGGCGCGGCCGTCGCCGGCGGCATTCCCGTCATCCCCGGCCTTGAGCAGGGCCTGGCCGGCGACCGCATCGAGCGCATCGAAGGCATCCTCAACGGCACCTGCAATTTCATCCTCAGCAAAATGCAGGAGGGCGCCGAATACGCGCCGGTCCTGGCCGACGCGCAGGCTAAAGGCTACGCCGAGGCTGACCCCACTGAAGACGTTGGCGGCTTCGACGCACGCGCCAAACTCGCCATCCTCATGCGCCTCGCCATGCGCGTCCACGTCGATCCCGAAGAGATCGCTCCGCGCCCCATCACCGCAGTCACCGCTGTCGATTTCAGCTATGCCCGCGACCTGGGCTGCACCATTCGCCAGGTTGCCCGCGCAGAGCAGTCGGGTGGCGATCTCGCCGCTACCGTCGGCCCCATGCTCGTCGACCTGCGTTCGCCGCTGGCCTGGTCGCATGGAACCGAGAACATGGTGATCGCGCGCGGCCACTATGGCGGCGATGTGGTCTTCTCAGGCCATGGCGCCGGCGGTCATCCCACGGCCGTCGCCGTCGTCAGCGATCTGCTCGCGCTCGCGCACGGCTCGCGCCGCGTGGAGATCCCCGCCGCGCCCGCTCATGTCGGCGCCGAATTCGAAGTGCCGCACTATATCCGTTTCTTGGTCGCCGACCGGCCCGGCATCGTCGCCGCCATCACCGGCGCACTGGCCAATGAGCAGATCAACATCCGCGCCATCGTGCAGAAACCCGGCTACCCGTCCCACGCGCTGCCTTTCGTCGTCACGACTGAGCCGTGCAAGTCTTCGGCGCTCAAGCGCGCGCTGGCCCGGGTCAGCGGCATGGATTGCATGCTGGTTGAACCGCTCGACCTGCAGATCCTTGAATAAAGAAGTAGTGGAAAAGCAACAGCGAGAAAATTTCCCGGTTATTTTCCGGAGGTTCCCTTGATCGATACTATCTACCGATGTGAAATCTGCGGCAACGAGAGCCAGAACCCCGTCCGCTGGATCGTGATCCACTGCAGCGATCAGCACCTGACCATCTTCAAGTGGGACAAGCAAGCAGCCGACGCTCCCGGCGCCCGCCACTACTGCGGCGAGGCCCACGCGCAGATTTACATCAGCCGCTGGCTCGAGTCGCTCTGTTCCTGATTTCTTCTCAGCGTCCCGCCGGCGCAGCCGCCGTCGATTCGCGGATCACGAACTCCGGCTCCATTACGATCTCCACCGGCAGCGCCGCTTCGCGGTTCGCAATCTGCTCCAGCAGCACCTGCGCGCCGCGTTTGCCCATTTCTGTCAGCGGCTGGCGAACGGTAGTCAGAGACGGCATCGCGAACGCGGCAGACTGAATATCGTCGAATCCCACCACGGACACATCGCCCGGCACATTCAATCCCGCATCTTTCAGCGCGCGGATGGCTCCGATCGCTGCAATGTCGTTGAAGCAGAAGACCGCCGTGAAGTCCCGGGTTCTTTCAAGCAGCGCCGCCATGGGCTTATAACCAATCTCGGGCGCCATCGGGTGTTGGCCCGCCTTCATCGACCATCCTGTCGCGTCAATGCGGATCACCAGGTTGCGGTCCAGCTTCAGCCCGATCTCCGCCGCCACCTGCTGGATGCTCTGCCAGCGCACCTCGGAGTCAGGAATCGCGTTTGGACCCCGCATAATGGCAACCCGCCGGTGCCCCAATCCGTACAAATGCGTCAGCGCCTGGTGCACTGCCCGATGATGATCGAGCACGATATTGGTTACGTGATCTGCCGCGCTGTGCGCCGAGATGGCCACCACCGGCACCGGCACCGCAATCTGGTCGGCCGGCGTATTCAGCAGCAGGAACCCATCCACAGCGCGCTCCACCAGCATCCGCGGGTAGGTTTCGATCATTTCCTGGTTCCAGTCGTGGCAGGCGGTGAAGTAAAAATAGTGCGCTGCCGTCAGTTCCGCCACCACGCCGCTCATCACTCGCGTAAAGTAGCCTTCGCTCAGGTCCGGAGCCAGCACACCCACGCTCATTGACCGGCTCTGGCGCAGGGAGCGCGCAAAGTAGTTGGGCCGGTAATTCAGCCGCCGTGCAGCCTCCCGCACCCGTTCCCGAGTCTCTTGCGGAATGGACCGCGCCGACGGCGAATTGTTCAGGACCAGCGAAACTGTCGTCTGCGACAGTTCCAGATGTTCGGCCAGCGTCCTCAGGTTCACGTGCCCTTCGGGGGTTACGGTCTTGTCGCGCGCCATACTGGAGTTGTAGCACGTTTTCCCTTAGGGAAAACGGTTTACCATCACTTTTCTGCCGGAATTTCCCGGGTCCGCGCGGGGCGACCCCAGCGTCCCGGACCGGAACCGGCCCCCTCGCCGGGTACACTGGCCCTGCGGCAGTTTTCGCGCCTATGCAATTGATTTTGCGCGCCTGTAACCTGCCGTTCATAATTGCCCGGTAGCCTTCATATGTGAGCGCCAACGTGCCCGACATCCGCGCCCCCGAAATCTTTGCCAAACCCGTTCCGGCGTCGGTCCCTGGACCTGGTCCTGGACCGAATGCGGTTTCCTCTGCCGTCATCGAGATCTCGCCGGTGCGGCGCTATCTGTTGTCGCGGGGCAACTCGGCCGTGGCGGATCGCGCCTTTCATTGGCTCATGGTCCTCTGCGCGCTCAGCATTTTCGGCATCGTGGTCCTTATCGCCGTGGAGCTTGTCCTGCGCTCGCAGCTCTCCTGGCACACCTTCGGCTTCCGGTTCTTCTTCAGTTCGTTCGTCGACCCCGACACCCGCCAGCCCATGTTTTGGGACCCGGTCAACGGCCATTTAAGCGCGCTGCCCTTTATCTACGGCACGCTGGTTTCGTCTCTTCTGGCGCTGCTGCTTGCTGTTCCGCTGGCCATCGGAGTGGCCGTCTTTCTTACGGAAATGTGCCCACGCGTGCTGCGCGCGCCGCTCGCCTTTCTTACCGAGCTTTTGGCCGCCATCCCCAGCGTCATCTACGGCCTGTGGGCCCTCTTCGTGCTCGTCCCCATTCTGCGCGACTACGTCAATCCGTTCCTGGTTCACATCCTTGGCTGGACCGGACTGTTCACCGACGACAATCCCACCGGCCTCGGCTTCGTGGCCGCCGGCGTCATCCTCGCCATCATGATCCTGCCCATCATCTCTTCGCTCACCCGCGAAGTAATGACCGCCGTGCCGCACTCGCAGCGCGAAGCCGCACTGGCCCTCGGCGCCACTCGCTGGGAGATGATCCGCCTGGGCGTGCTGCGAAATGCGCGCATCGGCATTGTCGGCGCCATCATCCTGGGCCTGGGCCGGGCACTGGGTGAAACCATGGCCGTCACCATGGTCATCGGCAACACGCCGGAGATTCACCGCTCGCTGCTGGCAAACGGCAGCTCCATGGCATCGGTCATCGCCAACGAGTTTACCGAGGCCACCAGCGACTTGCACCTGAGCGCCCTGATGGAAATCGGTCTCGCGCTCTTTGTCGTCACCATCATGGTCAACGCCTTTGCGCGGCTGCTCCTTTGGGCCGTCACCCGCGGCGCGCCCGCGCACTCGCACTAACGCTTTCACCGCATTCAACTGTCAGGCAACGGAATTACGCGCATGCACCCAGAGACGGGACGAAATCGAAGCGGCCGAAACCCAAATAAGCTTAGGGCGCGACTGCGCAGCTTCAGCGATATGCTCGCTACTGGCCTGGCCATGCTTTCCACGGTGCTTGTGGTTGCGCCGCTGGTCGCCATCTTCGTCTATCTCATCTATAAGGGCGCCAGCTCCATCAATATTGCTTTCTTCACGCAGCCGCCCAAGCCGGTGGGCGAAACCGGCGGCGGCATGGCCAACGCCATCCTTGGCTCCGGTGTGATCCTGGCCATCGGCAGCCTCCTCGGCATCCCCATCGGCATCGCTGGCGGCATCTTCCTGGCCGAGTACGGCCGCGGCACCAGGCTCGCCCAGGCCATCCGCTTCACTGCAGATGTGCTCAACGGCGTTCCTTCCATTGTGATGGGCATCGCCGCCTACGCGCTCGTCGTGATCCCGCAAAAGCACTTCTCAGCATTGTCCGGCGGCGTGGCCCTGGGCATCATGATGATTCCTACCGTTTGCCGGACCACCGAGGAGATGCTCCTGATGGTGCCCAAGGCGGTTCGCGAGGCTGCGCTCGGCCTCGGCGTACCCAACTGGCGCTCGGTCGTCTCCATCACCCTGCGCACAGCCTCGCCCGGCATCATCACCGGCTGTATGCTGGCCTTTGCGCGCGTGGCGGGCGAAACCGCGCCGCTCATCTTCACCGCGTTCGGCAACGTCGGCTGGAGCGCCAGTCTCAACCAACCCATCGAGGCGCTGCCGCTGCAAATCTGGGTCTACGCCATCTCGCCGTACGACGAATGGCACCGCCTGGCCTGGGCCGGCGCGCTGGTTCTCATCGTGCTCATCGTGCTCTCGGTTTCTCTGGTGCGTTACGTCACCAGCCGCGGCGTTTTGAAAGGGGCAAGCTAGCCGGCATTTCTCCTTCGAGAGTGCCGTTTTTAAAACCTGACCGGGTGGCGATTTCTTGAGGAAATCGCCACTTGAGAATTATGGTTTCTGCAAAGTGCAGAAGGAGAAATGCGCACGTGGGTGTCGGCATCGAGGTAACTAACCTGAATGCGTGGTACGGGGCGAATCACACGCTGCAGGACATCAACCTGAAGATCCCCGCCAATCATGCCACCGCGCTCATCGGGCCCTCCGGCTGCGGCAAAAGCACCTTCGTCCGCTGCCTGAACCGCATGCACGAAACCAACCCCGTGGCCCGCGTCACCGGCTCGGTCCGCATGGGCGACCTCGACATCTACGAAGACGCCAACCCTGTCGAAATCCGTCGCCGCGTCGGCATGGTCTTCCAGCGCCCCAACCCGTTTCCCACCATGTCGATCTACGACAACGTGGCTGCCGGACTAAAGCTCAACGGCTTCTCCAACCGCCGGGTTCTGGATGAAATTGTCGAGAAATCCCTGCGCAACTCGGCCCTGTGGGACGAGGTCAAGGACGACCTGAAGAAAAAGTCCGGCGCCAGCCTCTCCGGCGGCCAGCAACAGCGTCTCTGTATCGCGCGCGCCCTCGCCGTCGATCCTGAAGTCCTGCTCATGGATGAGCCTGCCTCGGCCCTCGATCCCGTCTCCACGTCCAAAATCGAGGATCTGATTTTTCAGCTCAAGGCGCAGTACACCATCGTCATCGTGACGCATAATATGCAGCAGGCGGCCCGCGTGGCAGAGCACACCGGGTTTTTTCTCAACGGAAGGCTGGTCGAGTTCGACTCAACACACAAGATCTTCACCAACCCCTCCGATAAACGAACCGAAGACTACATTACGGGGAGGTTCGGATGACACGCATTCGCTTCCAGCAAAGCCTCGAAGATCTGAAGGAAAATCTCCTCGTCATGGCCGGCCTCGCCGAGCAGGCCATCCAGCGCGCCATCGAGGCCTACCGCGTCCGCGATCTGTCCATCTGCGATCTGGTCAGCCGCAGCGAAATCGCTATCAACCGCATGGAGCGCGACATTGACCAGGCTGCCCTCGATCTGCTGGCCATGGAGCAGCCCATGGCCATCGACCTTCGCTTCATCCTGTCGGTCATTAAGATCAACGCCGATCTCGAGCGCGTGGGCGACGCCGCCAAGAGCATCAGCGACCGCGTCCGCCACATGGAGCAGATGGCCGCAGCCGAGCTTCCCGTCGATATTCCGCGCATGGCCGCGCTGGCCACTGACATGGTGCGCAAAAGCCTGCAGGCCTTCATCGAAGCCGACGCCGAGTTGGCCCGCCACGTGCTCACGCTCGACGACGGCGTTGACACCATGAACCGCGCGGCCTACAGGTCGCTGACCAAGGTGATGGAGGAGCAGAGCCACCTGGCCCCGCAGGCGCTGAATGCGCTCATGATCTGCCGCAGCTTGGAGCGCGTTGCCGATCACGCCACCAACATCGCAGAAGACGTCATCTTCTGGGTGCAGGGCGCCGACGTCCGCCATCACAAGAGCGTGATCGCCAACGGCCAGCAGGTTAGTAAGTCGGCGAGCTAGCACATTGAAGGTACGGGCTCCAGTTCGTTCCTTCAAGCTCTTCATAACAACCATCCGCTCATAAAAAAGGCGGGCGCAAAGCGCCCGCCCTGGCCCGACCTGTTCTGGACCATCGAACCGTTAAATCAATTCCGCGCCGCATTTCCGCCCGTTCCCGCGGCCGTGGGAACGAGTGTGGCCGTCTCGGCGCGCACCATCGGCTTAGTCGGATTGGGCTTTGCCGCCGCGTTGTTCAGCGGAGGCTGCATCGGGCTGACCGGCGTCTCTTCGAGGAAACGCACCACCTTCGGGCCCATCGCGCCGCTGCATTGCAGCGGCGCAAGGTGCCCGCAGCCATTGAACACGTCCAGCTCCGACTGCGGCGCCAGCTTGTGAATCTTTTCGCCCTGATGCAGCGGAATGATGCGATCCTCCGCGCCCCAGGCGATCAGCATCGGCATTTGCAGATGCGGCAGCATGTTGTCGGTCACGTCCACGCCGGAGAGCATCTGCGCCATGGCCCGCTGCACCACCCAGCCGCTCTCTTTTGACACGCGCAGAATATCGGCAGCCACAAAGCTCGGAATGCGCGGCGGGTGCGGCATTAGCAGTGCATTCAGCTCGCTTAATTGCGCTGGCGTCGTCGGCGTGAATAGCCGCGTGTCCCACGCCGGCATCTCATACAATCCCGCCGAGTCGTACAGCATCAGGTGTTTGATCCGCTCGGGTTGGTCATATGCAGCCACCTGCACAATCCATCCGCCCATCGACCATCCGCCCAGGTCGACTCGCTTGATCCCAACCGTATTCAGAAACCCAATCACCAGCGCCGCTTCATCGTGAATGGAATAAGAGAAGTTGAGCGGCTGCTCGCTTCGTCCGTAACCGATCAGGTCCGGCATATATACGTGATAGCCGGCCCGCGCAAAGTAAGGAGCCAGCGCCCGCCAATCTTCCGCCCGTCCGCCCAGTCCGTGGACGAGCACAATCGGCGCTCCGTTTGCCGGCCCTTCGGTTTCGTAATGCATGCGGTGCCCATCCACCCACGCCCAGTGGTTCTGAACACCTGAAACCGCCTCCTGCAAATACGTAAAATCATCGAAAAAATCCAAAGGGCGCGTCCAAAAAGCGATTCCAATCAGCAGCGCCACCGCGCCTGCGCTCCAAAGAAACCCTCGCAACAATCTCATTGTCCCTCCGGCATCTTGGGCCACAGCACCCGAGCCCTCTGCCAGCCCTTCTCGATTACCCGCACGGTTACTTCGTCGAGGACCGGAACGATCTCCGGCGCGACAATCGGGTCGAGTACCGAGTTTGGCGCAAGGGCGCCATGATTCCACTCCGATCGCTCTACCCACCGAACCGCGTCAGCGTCTGAGGCCGCCTGTAAGGCGCCGCCGCTCACGCGGCAAAGGTAGTCCGCGATCACGTAATGAAATTGGATGCGATCCTCAACTTTATGGATACGGTCGAGCAGTTCGATCAATTCAACTGGTTCGACCACCAATCCGGTTTCTTCGCGCACCTCGCGCATCACGCCCCCGAAAAGCGATTCACCCAGTTCGAGAACGCCGCCGGGCAGCGTCCAATGGCCCTTGAGCGGGGCATGCCCGCGCCGCACCAGCAGCACGCGCCCTTCATGCACCACGACCGCGCCCACCCCCACCAGCGGCGCCGACGGAAACTCTCGCTGCATCCCATTCTCCTTTGCGGTCTTGCCCTTGCGGTCTTTGAAGGGTACGGACT
>JASIJX010000535.1 GCA_030049955.1 Acidobacteriaceae bacterium | reverse complement strand
TTTTTCGGCCTGGCGCTGGCCGACGCCGTCGCTGCGCGGCTGGCGCGCATCCCGTCTCTCATTGTTCGGCCATCGAGCACGCTGATGACTGTGGCCGGCGTGCCGCAAAGCGCTGCAATGGACCCGCTCACGCTGGGGCACAAACTGCTCGTCTCCTTCGTGCTGGCCGGCAGCTTTGCGCGGTCTGAAAGCGGTTTCGACCTGAATTGGCAACTGCTGGACGTGACGGCGCAGCGTGTGCGCTCGGGCGGATCGATCCGCGTGGCCTCGCTCGACCTGATCGCCGTGCAGGCGGAGATTGCCAACGAGGTCTTTGCGACGCTGTACGGACTGCAGGCCGCAGAGCCTTTCGACGGCGACGGGGCAGCAAGAACGCACGCGCCGGAGCCGGAGCCGTCCATCAGCGGGCCGGTCAGCGAAGATTACCTGCAGGGGCGCGCGCTGCTCAGCTCGTTCCGCATGCGCACCGGCTCGCGCGCCGATCTGGACCACGCGCATGCGCTGCTGAAGGGAGTGACCGAGGCCGATCCGCAGTTTGCCGCCGGATGGAGCGGCCTGGGCTTCGCCGAGCTACAGTATGTGCGTAACGGTTTTGGCGGGCAGATCAACGCGGTGCGTGCGCGACGCGCCTTTGACGAGGCCCTGCGGCTCGATCCGGCTTCTGCCGAGGCCAACCTTTACCGCATCTTCATGCTGCTCTCGCGCGGCGAAAAGGAATCGGCGCGGCACGGAATCGCAGAACTTCTTGAGCGCTCGGCGAACGACTGGAATGTGCAGCGTGTAGCCGGCATCGCGCTGCGCTCCGACGGCATGTACGAGGAGGCGCTGGGCCGCTTCAGCAGGTCCCTCAAGCTGAATCCGGCGCAAGCCGCCATCCTTTATAACCACCGCGCCCGCGTGTACCACTACCAGAATCAGATGGAACTGGCCGGCGAAGAATTGGAAAAAGGGCTGGCGCTCGAACCGCAGCATCCGCTACTGCGCACCTCGGCCGGTTATCAGCAGATGCGGCTCGGCAATCTGCCCGCAGCGATCAAGATTCTTGAGGGCGTGCTGCGCGACGTTCCTTCAGTGCGCATCGCGCCGCCTACGCTTGCCATCTGCTATGTGCAGGCCGGCGACCGCGCGCGCGGAGCCGCGCTGCTCACCGACGAAAGCCTGGCCGCGGCCGAAGCCGATGGAGAGATGGCCTACCGGCTGGCCACATATTTTGCAGTGACGGAAAATGCCGCAGAGGCGCTGCAGTGGCTGCGCCGCGCGGTGTATCTGGGCAACGAAAACTATCCATGGTTCAGCAGAAACCCGGCCTGGAATGCGCTCAAAAGCAATAAAGATTTTGCACGCGTTCTGGATGACCTGAAGAAGGCGTTCCGCAAAAACCAGCGAACGTGGAAGCGGCTGCTCGAACCGGTGCTGCGGGCAGAATAAAACAACGATTCTGCGGCTATTCGAACTCCAGCGCCACAATCTCCGGGTAGGTGCCGACGCGCATGGGAGGGCCCCATGTTCCGGCGCCATAAGACGTGTACACCTGCAGCGCGCCGAACTGGTTGAGGCCGTGCGTGAACTCGCCGAAGATGCGCCGCGTGAACCAGTTGTACGGGAACACCTGGCCACCATGCGTGTGTCCGGAGAGCTGCAGCGCCACGCCCGCGAGCTCCACGATCTTGAGCCGGCTGGGAACATGGTGCAACAGGATCGATGGATGACCGTTGTTCAGGTGCATCTGCTCGAGCAGCGCGCGCAGGCGGATGGGATGCATGGAATCGCGGTAGGAGACGCCCGCGATGTGCATGCCATCTACCGTAACGCGCTCATTGGCGAGGATGCGAATGCCGGCGCGGGCGATGGGCTCGAGGTAGTGAGCCGGATCTCCGAACTCCTCGTGATTGCCGGTGGCGAAGTAGATGCCAAGCGGCGGCTCGAGCGCGCGCAGTGGCGCGAGCAGGCGGTCAAGATCGCCCTTTACGCCGTCGAACAGATCGCCGGGGAGAAAAATAATGTCGGGCTGGAGGTTTGCCGCCAGCCGCGCCAAGCGCCGACTAAATCGCGCTCCATTCACATTGCCCAGGTGCAGATCCGAAAGCAGCACCGCCTTGCGCCCACGCCAGGAATCGGGCAGGTTCGGCAGCCGGACGGAGCAGCGGCGCACGCGGGTCCAGCGCGCATTCACGAGGCCGTACACTCCGGCCGCAAGAGCAGCAGCGGCAAAGACGCCGCCGATCCAATTGCGCGCCAACGGCGAGTCCGCCCCCGCCAGCCACAACACCAGCCAGACGGGCCAGACGGCGATTGCCGCTAAGAACAGGAAATTAGCAAAGCCCAGCCAGATCACGGCCGCTCTATAAACAAACGAGAGCAGAGGGTTTGCATAGCGAAAGCTGAGGAGTGCGACTGGAACGAAGCTGAAGGCCAGCACCAGCAGCGCGAGGCGCAAATTGGCCTGGGCTCCCGCTCCTAACTGGGGCACCAGGAAGATGCAAGTGGAATAGAGCAGCCAATGGGCAAGAAAAAGAATCAGTTGCACCACCGAGACACCCAGGAAAGGCCAGGCTTTCAAAGCGCTTATCTCCTCCAATTCATGATGGCACGGGCCGCGGCCGGTCAGCAGCCGTTCGTTAGATGCGGGCCGACCGGATGCTGAAGCAATTCTCGTGAAACAATTGGGCTATGGCAGTGGCCGGCAGTAATGACCCCGCAATGGGGCTGTACATTTCGATTCCGTTTTGCCGCTCGAAGTGTACTTACTGCAATTTTTCATCCGGCGTTTATCCGGCTGGAGAGCATGCCCGCTACGTGGAACGGCTGGTTGAGGACATAACCAGCGCACGCGCCTGGACCGGTGGCGCCGGGGCCGATTTTCCCGATCGCGTCGACACTATTTACCTCGGCGGCGGCACGCCGAGCCTGCTCGCGCCCGAACTACTTGTGCGGCTGTTTGCGGCGATCCAGGGCAGGTTTGAAATCGACGCGGATGCCGAGATCACCATGGAGTGCGCGCCAGGGCAGATTGCCGATGCCACGCTTGAAGCGATGGCAGAATGCGGCGTGAATCGCGTGAGCCTGGGCGTACAGTCATTTGTGGACCGCGAAGCGCACGAAAGTGGACGGCTGCATACGCGCGCGGTTGTCGCGGACGATCTGCGCAGGCTGCGGGCAGCGGGCATCGCCAACCTGAACATCGATCTGATTGCCGGACTGGCCGGGCAGACATTTGCGTCGTGGGAGGATTCGCTCGAAGCGCTCGCCGCTTGCGATGCGCCGCATGCCAGTGTCTATATGCTCGAAGTGGATGAGGACTCGCGCCTGGGGCGCGAACTGCTGGCCGGCGGCGCGCGCTACCGCGCGGGACTGGTGCCGACGGACGACGCCATTGCCCGCATGTACGAGCGCGCCATTGAACGGCTTGAGGCTGCCGGGCTCGCGCAGTACGAGATTTCGAACTTCAGCCGTACCGGCTTCGCCTCGCGCCACAACCTGCGCTATTGGCAGCGCCGGCCGTATCTGGGTGTGGGGCTCGATGCGTCATCGGCCTTGCATGGCAGACGCGGCTTGCTGCGCGCGACGACGACGGACGATCTTAAAGCGTACCTCGCCGGCCCGCAACCGCCGGAGATGACATGGCTCTACGCTGCTCAGCAACATGAGGAGGCGTGGTTTCTCGGTCTGCGGTTGAATGAGGGCGTAAGTGTAGCGGAGCTGGAGCGCGAGTTCGGGCGCGCGATGGTGATGCCGGCGCTGGAAACTGCGGAGCGGTTGGCTGCTGACGGGCTGCTGACCTTCGACGGTAAGGTCGCCCGGCTTACTGCACAGGGACGGCTGCTTTCGAACGATGTCTTTCAGGAGTTCCTGACTGAAGCCGAGGTTGCGGCGAGGTGAGTGCTTTCCTACCCCACCCATCGCGCAAAGTGCGCGCGATGGATGGGGCACGGAAAGTTAATCGCGGTGCTAACGCTTACCACGCCGGCAGCTCGTCGCCTGAGGCGGCGGAAAGAAACGTGACCGGCGCGGGCGCGGGATGCGCGGGCACTCCGTAGACCTGGATCGATTCCGGGCCTGCAACCTTTGCCTTTTCGAGAGCCTGCTCGGCTTCGCGCAGCACTACTACCGGCGAACGCCCATGGCTCTGCGCGATGCCGAA
>JASIJX010000534.1 GCA_030049955.1 Acidobacteriaceae bacterium | reverse complement strand
GTCATTAACAATTCCAATCAGCTGCAGGCAACCACACGTTGCCTCTCAGACATGACAAAGGCCGGGTTTCCCCGGCCTCTAAGCTGCCTTTAAGCAACTGATTCTAAAGGTTCATGAATTTTCCACTTAACTTTCTGGTGCGGAAGGCGGGACTTGAACCCGCAAGCCTTTTGGGCGCCAGCTCCTAAGGCTGGTGTGTTTGCCATTTCACCACTTCCGCATAGTGAGCCAAACCGAGCCGCATAGGGGTCGCGGCAGCGCCGATTTGTCATGCCAAGTCTATCGCAAAACCACCGCCGCGTGCCCGGCGGCGGTGATGAAGTTTGAAAGCAAATCTTCAATCAACAATAAATATGGTCGCACCGCTTTCCGAACGAACTCGATGGGGAGGTCCATCGTCGTCAGCAGCGTGATAGCTCATGCCGGACTCCAGCGTGTAGGTTACAGTGTCTCGATGTTCGATATTCAACTGGCCCCCGATGACATAGACAATATGGCCTTTGTGGCACCAATCGTTAGCCACATAGTTTGGACTGTAAACAACGAGACGAAGCTGGATATCTCCAATTTGGCGAGAGCGAATCGTTGCCGTACCTGACGTACCCGGATGCACAGATTCGGGAACCTGCGACCAATCCGTCACACCAAGAGGCAAACGATTGAGATCCACGGAGCCAGTTTATCGCCATTCCACAGACGCACTGCCACTCTGGCCCGGCAATCCTCGCGTGGTACCCTGTCGCCATCGCTTGGCACTCGGGAGAATTGCATGCCTTGGCAACTGCCTCGTCGAGATTTCCTGTGCATGGCCGTAGCAGCAGCGCTGGCCCGCTCGCACAGCCTGGCCTGGGCAGACGCCCACTCAGACGACTTCCGCATGGTCGCCGATGTCGATTATCACCGCATCGTAACGGCCGCGCGCAGCTACCTGGCCGATCCGCCCGTCACCATCACCGCATTTCCTGCTCCGCACAGCCCTGGCGGCCTTCACGACTTCTACTCGCAGGCCGACTACTTCTGGCCCGATCCGAAGAATCCCAATGGCCCCTACATCAATCACGACGGCAAAAGCAATCCGGCCAACTTCGACGAGCATCGCCGCGTGATGGTCGCTCTTTCCATCCGCATGCCGGCGCTCACGGCCGCCTGGCTGCTCACCGGCGACAAGCAGTTCGCCCGCCGCGCCTGCGATCATCTGCGCGCCTGGTTCGTCACCCCCGCCACGCGCATGAACCCAAACCTGATGTACGCGCAGGCCATTCAGGGCGTAGACACCGGCCGCTCAATCGGCATCATCGACACGCTGCATCTGGTTGAAGTCGCGCGCGCAGCGAGCTTCCTCGGACCAAGTCCGGATATCGCTCAGCTTGGCCCGCACGATCACGCCGCCGTGCGCGAATGGTTTTCGAGCTACCTCGACTGGCTCACAACAAGCGATCGCGGCCATCAAGAAAGGGACACGAAGAACAACCACGCCACCTGCTGGGCGCTGCAGGCCGCCGAATTCGCGCGCCTCACCGGCAACGCTTCAGTGCGCGAAGACGTCTACCGCCGCTACCGCGAGATTTTGCTGCCTAACCAGATGGCGCCCGACGGATCTTTCCCGAAGGAACTCGCCCGCACCAAGCCCTACAGCTATTCCATCTTCAACTTCGACATGATGACCACACTTTGTCAGTCGCTCAAGGGACTCACGCCCGATCCGCTCACCTTCACGCTGCCGGACGGGCGCGGCATCTGCCGCGGAACTGCCTTTATCTACCCCTATCTCAAGAACAAATCCGCATGGAAATGGGCAAAAGACGTCGAGCACTTCGACGCGCTTCCCGTGCGCTCGCCGGGCCTGCTTTTTGCCGGCCTCGCCTGCCGACAGTCTGACTACGTCGCGCTCTGGAAGACCCTCAACCCCGACCCTGCTGACAAGGAGATTATTCGCAACTATCCCATCCGCCAGCCACTACTGTGGGTATAAACCGCTTCCCTCACCACGAGTGAACAGCCAGGATCGAAGGCGCGCCAGTCTCGCCTTTGATCACGTTCACCTTGAGCACCACCTCGATATTGCGATTGCCGAAACTTCCGCCCATGCGCTGCCGCAGCAATTCCAGGTAATGCGGGCTGGTTGCAAACTGCGCAGCCGCCTCAGTGCCGTTGCGGCCAAGTCCCGCCAGAGCCACCACCCATCCATCGATGCGCGGGTCGCGAAACCGCGCTACCAGCGCGTAATCGTCGGCGCTCGAGTAGGGTTGCGATTCATCGCGCTGCCAGCCCGCCTGCTGATGGTTTGCGTCCACAATGCGCTCCACCGGGTCGGGCACGAAATGGAAGCGAAGCGGCTCGACCAGGCGCAGCGTCCACTGGTTGTTGTACGCCCCCAGCAGCGTCACCGAGTGCTCACGCAGATCGTTCAGCGGCGTAGACGGCGCACTCAACAGTTGCGTGCCCACGCCGGCCCGCTCCATCACACTATTGATGTCCGTGATTGCCGAAGTAATCTGCATCGAAAAGAACGGGTAATCGGTATTGCCGCCCGCTGTTACAACACCGGAGTAATTGTTCTGCGCGAACACCACGCTGCCGGCGCAAATCACGGCCGAGCGCTGATCGCGCATCAATGGCGCCCAGAACTCGTCCACAATATCGATGGTGTGAGCCGGCCGCGCAAACCGCCATAGCCCTCCGGCCACTGCCAGCAGCACCAGCGCGGCCACCGTCACCAGAATCCCAGTGCTAAAACGCCGCTTCGAACCAGTTGCGGGAGTGATCTCCGGCCGCAATGTACTTCCCGGTTCCACCACCTGCAGCTTTGGCGGCGTCTCTGGAACGCCAACCTGCGGCGCGCCAATATCCAACGGCTCCAAAACGGTCTGGGGGTCGGCCTCGTGCAGAAACTCGGGCTGGTAGGAGCCCGCAGGCAGCGAAATCTGTACGCCGGTGCGGCTCGGGTGCTCCGAATAATAGAGCAATAGCCGCTTGCGCACCTCGCCGGCCGTGTATCTCACCACCGTATCGGCGTTTGTGTCGTAAGTGGCTGGCCGGTGGAATACCTCAATGCCGAGCGTCCGTTCCTTTAAAAGCTCCGTCCGCCCAGCAAGAGTGTTTTCTACGACATAAGAGAGCAGCGCCGGGTACCGTTTGCTGTTCGCAAAGTGCGGGCTCGCCAGGATCTGTTCCAGCTCGAGCATCACCGCTTCCCGGTCCTCGCGTGTCTGCGGATGCCAGGCTTCTCGCGTTGCGTGGGTACGATTCATCGGGGACAACGCATCATACTCCGCCGCTTCCTGCCCTTGCAAGGACCGTTTGACACAGACCTATCAGACAGATTCTTCACAAGATCGGCTCCTGGCGCGAGTCAAACCGTGAGTCACTTGCCGCCCTCCGCACACATCGTGCTAGAAGTGCCTCACCAGCTCCAGTTCTGCGCCGCCAAGAAGCAATAAGCCGCGCCTGCGAGCTCGAACCGGCGCCAGGCGGCTTGCGCCAGGCGCAATCAGGAGATTTTTTTGCCCGCGAAACCCCGTTTTAATCCCTCGCGCCGGAGTTTTGTGCAATCCGCCAGCTTGTCCGCTGCCGGCGCGCTGCTCGCCGGATCGATTCGCTCCGTCGCCACGGCACAAAGCGCGCTCACACAACCCTTCCGCCGGATCGACACGGGGTGGGAGTTCCACCAAGGCCAGATGGCCGGCTCAACCAGTGCGTGGAGCTCCAGCGCCGGCTGGTTCCCCGTCACTCTGCCGCATTGCTTCAATGCCATGGACGCATGCGACCCCGACCGGCCCTACTATCGCGGCCCGGCCTTGTACCGCGCACATATCCCCGTCCGCAATCCTTTCCCGCAAGGCCGCACAGTTTTGCACTTCCAAGGCGCCGGACAAACCACCTCCGTCTGGGCATCCGGCGCGTTCCTTGGCACGCACAAGTGTGGCTACGACGAGTTCACTTTCGACATCACCAACGCAATCGCCCACCTTTCCCCCTCCGCGCGCGCAACCGGCATTCCTGTCGTCGTCCTCTGCGACAACTCCCCCGACCGCGACCGCATTCCCTCCGACCTCAGCGACTTCTGCCTCTATGGCGGCCTCTACCGCCATGTCAATCTCGTCTACGTTCCCTCCATCGCGCTCGATGCCGTGCACATCCGCCCCACTCTAGGCAGCAGCGGCACTGCAACCGTCCAGATCAGCGCGCGCCTGTACAACCCGCTCCGCGCCACGCCAGCGTGCCGGCTCTCGGTCGAAGTCCGCGATCCCGCCGGCCGCATCGTGCACCGTTCCTCGCGCTCCTTCGACATTTGGTCCGGCTTTGCTCCGATCGCCTCCTTCACCGTCGATCGTCCGCAACTATGGAGCCCGCGCTCACCCAGCATCTACCGCTGCCGCGTCACTCTCGCCACCCCAACCGGCGAAATGGCGGTCGAAGAAAGCTTCGGCATTCGCCACGTGGAGTTCGTCGCTGGAGGAGCGTTCAAGCTTAACGGTGAGCGACTGCTGCTCCGCGGAACCCAGCGACATGCCGACCACGCTGGCCTGGCGGCAGCCATGCCCGACGATCTGGTTCGCCAGGAACTGCGCATGATTCGCGAAATGGGTGCGAACTTCCTGCGCCTGGCCCATTATCAGCAGGACCGGCTGGTTCTTGAGCTTTGCGATGAGCTTGGCATCCTCGTATGGGAAGAACTGCCCTGGTGCCGCTCCGGCGTTGGCGGTGAAGCCTTCCAGCAGAACGCGCACCAGACCCTCACGCACTTGATCGAGCAGCACTATAACCATCCCTCGATCGTCTTCTGGGGCCTCGCGAATGAAATCGACTGGCCGGACGAGTACCCGTCGATCGACCACCAGGCCATCCGCGGCTTCCTCGCCGAGCTGCATAAGCAAGCGCACCAACTGGACGATACGCGGCTAACCGCCATCCGGCGTTGTGACTTTGCGCGGGACATTCCCGACGTGTACTCGCCCTCCATCTGGGCCGGCTGGTACAGCGGCCAATATCGCGAGTACGAGCAGAGCCTCATCGACGGGCGGGATCAGGTCCAGCGCTTCATCCACATCGAGTGGGGCGCCGACAGCCACGCAGGCCGCCACTCCGAAGATCCTGAAGCCGTGTTGCGCCTCGTCGTCACCGGCCAGGGAACCGACGAGCGCGCTGGCGATGCGCTTAAGGCCGGCGGCCAGCCGCGCGTCTCAAGCGATGGCGACTGGTCGGAGACCTACGCCTGCAATCTCTTCGACTGGTACCTCAAAACGCAGGAAAAAATCGACTGGCTTTCCGGCTCGGCCCAGTGGAT
Source organism: Acidobacteriaceae bacterium (assembly GCA_030049955.1). The sequence goes on along the minus strand of JASIJX010000534.1, from coordinate 4,265 downwards.
CTTTAAGGACTTCGCCTCGCCCTTGCGCGACGGCAACGGCATTCCCCGCGTCAACCAGAAAGGCGTCGTCGAGCGCGACCTCACAAAGAAAGAGTCCTACTACGTCTTCCAATCCTATTGGGCCGAGCAGCCGATGGTCTATATCTACGGCCACACCTGGCCGGTGCGCTGGGGCGCCGCCGGCGAAGAGCGCCCCGTGCACGTCTACTCCAACTGCGAGCGCGCCGAGCTGTTCCTGAACGGCGTCTCGCTGGGACTGCGGGAGCGGAACAGCCAGGATTTTCCCGCCGCCGGCCTGCGCTGGAGCGTTCGCTTTGCGTCGGGCAAAAACCATCTCCACGCCGTAGCGCACAAGGGACCCATTACGGTAACCGATGAAATCGAACTGATCTACCAAACCAACCGGTGGGGCAAGCCTGCCGAGCTCCGTCTGTCGCGCTGCCAAACTTCGAGCGCCACCGGGCAAAGCCGCGTAACGGTCCAGGCAATGCTTTACGACTCCAATGGTGTGCTATGCCTTGACGCGAAGCCCTTCGTCCGTTTCTCGCTCACTGGCGCCGGCCGCCTGATCGATAATCTTGGCACCACACGCGCCTCGCGCGAATTGCAGCTGTCCAACGGCCGCGCCCAAATCTCCGCAGAAACCCACGGCCCCTGCATCATCGAAGCCCGCATAGAAGGCCTTCCCGCGGCCTCGCTCAGGGTATAGCCGAAGCTTTTGTCAACTTAGCGGTTCCAGAGTTGCTATATCCCGGAGCCGCAACCGCTGAGTGGCTTTTACCCCAAGCAAAAGCCACATTGCACGGAAAAGGAAAGGCCACGCAAACTCTGGAACCGCTCTATTCGATATCAATCTCAATCTTGTCGTCCGGCAGCGGCTGCGCGAGGTCTGCTTCGCTGCTCTCATCGCGGACAGCGCCCCGGGGGAGCGGATGCAGCTTGAACAGCACCAGCACATTGCGCTCTGGATCATCGAAGGCCGGAAAGCTGGCCACCTGCTCGAGCGAGTAGCGGCGATGCAGGCCCGCGAGCACATCCGGATCGAGATCATTCCATGCGGCGTACCAGCCGGGATCGTATGCAGTGAGCTTCGCAGGCAGCTTCATGGTTCCGATATCGTCGCATAGTGCCGGCACGTGGTTGAACAGCGACAGCTCGTCGCCGCTCACCGAAAGCAGCAGCCGGTTGCCATTCGGTTGCGCGTCGATGAAGCCCGCCAACTGAGTTGCCGCGTTGGCAAACGTGTATTCGGGATGCGCCGCATAGCGAAGAGTCTGCATCCCGCCGGCCCAAACGCCAGCCAGGACAGCGGCAGACGCGGCTGCAGCCGCCAGCCAGCCGAGCCGCGGCCCAAGTGCGGATTTCGGTGCGGTTTTCGACCCGCTCTTCGTTCCTGACCGCAGCAGCGCAGCCGCGCACTGCGCAATCACGATGAAAACAAACACGGCAACCACCGTGAAGTACCGCGGCTGCGGATGGTCCTGGTACGTCATGAACAAGATTGAGCCAATGATGGCCAACAGTGCCGAAGCAAATACCGGATCGCGCCGCAGCGCCAGTAACTCTCCATTGCCTCGAACGAAGAAAATCATGCCCGCCAGCAGCGCCGCAAGCGGAATTAGCCAATGGTCGATCCACAGCGCCCCGTGCAGCGACCACCAGAAGCTGACAAGCGGCCAAGTCCAGGTCTGCGGTTTGGGCCAAATATTGATGAGTAGCAGTTCGTGGAAGTCGGCAATCAAGTTGGCGCGCCAGAGCAGCGCGAGCCACAGCCCGTACGCTCCGGCCGCCGTGCCCGCGGCAACCAGCGCGCAATCGCCGGCCGGTTTGCCTGCACGCCGCAGCGCCGCTACCGTCGCCCAGGCAATCGCCGGCAACAGAAACACAGCCGTCAGTTTGGTCAGGAGCATCAGCGCAAACAGAAGCCCCACTGCCGCAGCACACAGCCTGTGGCGCTTGAACCGCGGCAGCCGCACCGCGATGTTGAGTGCCGCAAGAAACAAGCAGATCAGCATCGGCTCCAAAATCGCCAATCGGCTGAAGCAATAGAGGAACGGGCTGGTGACTATCAGCGTCACCGCCAGCAGCGCAGCCCATGGCGGACCGCTCACGCGCACTAGCAGGTAACAGAGCAAAAGACTGAGGAAGAAACACCCGACGGCCAGCCCGCGCGCAGCTTCCACGCTCACGCCCGCAAAGGCAAATACCACCCACTCAGCCGCGGGCCACACCGGCAGCGCCGCACCGGGATTGAAGTCCCCGGCTCGATACCAGTTCCCAGCGAGATGCGCCCGCACTGCCGCGTTCCCGTACCAGCCCTCGTCCGTGTACTTCGCCCAATCCGAGAACCACGGCGAGTGGTTGGGGAAATCGGCTCTCAAATGCAGCGCATGCACCACCGCAAACCCAATAATCGCGGCAATCCATGCCGCGTATGCACATCGGCTGAGAGCTTTCGCCAACGAAGTTTCTCCCGCTGACAGAAGTTTGAGGCCAGAATCCGCGGGGGTAGGGCTCAAGACTTTATAAAATCCCACGGAAATTTCTTAAATCGCATTAATCGGACCAGGAGTCTAAAGCACTCATCGAAACAAGGTCCCGCAACACAAGCGAATCAAGCAGAACGCGGAAAGACGAAAGATTATCGTCGAGTATACCGCCGCTTCATCGCATCTCAGCCGGCATAACGATGCCGCTGGTTCCCGTGCCTGCCGGCAAAATTTCCGCAGTTCATGTTTTACTCCCCGGAGCCGATGAACCAACTGTCGTTCGCAGACGAGGTTTTTGGCCCTATGCAGAGTGCCGCCCATCTCTCCCCGCAGATTCTGACGCCAGGTCCGTCGTCGGGCCCGGTGTCCGGCCAGATGTCGGACCAGATGTCAGGCCAGATATCAGGCCAGATCTCCGGTTTGACGCTAGTCGGAGCAGAAGCCCTCGCGGCGCCTGTGGGCGTCAGCGCGGCCTGGCGCAAGCTCCTGATGCAGGCCGAGATGGCTGCGCCGCACCTGCACGTCGCCACCATTGAAGGCGAGCACGGCTGCGGCAAACAAACTCTGGCTAAGCACCTCTTCAGCCGCTCGCCTCTGGCGGGATCGATCTTTCAGCGGCGCGACGCGCGGGAGTGGCTGGCGACGGATGCCGATCCTGCAACGCTGGCCGGCTTCACCTATCTCGACCGAGTGGACCTTCTCGCGCCTCCGGGGCAGGGCTTGCTGCTCGGCGTGCTGAAGGGATTGCAGGACCGGCCGCAGGGGCGTGCCGTCCTGCTCGCCTCGTCGCAAACTCCGCTCCGTCAAATGGCCGGCCAGGGTTTACTGCTTCCCGATCTTGCCTTCCGGCTCACGGCGATCCGTTTCGCTATTCCGCCGCTGCGCCAGCGCCGCGAAGACATCGGACCGTTGGCTCAATGTCTCCTCGACCGGCTCTGCCAGCGTTATCAACAGCGACCCGTCGCGCTTGGCCCCGGCGCGCTTGCCCGTCTGCTGCAGCACGACTGGCCAGGCAACGTGCGGGAGTTGGCAAGCGTGCTCGAAACCGCGCTGCTCGAAGCCGAAAATGGCGTCATCCGCCCCCCGGACCTGACGCTGCTCGATTCCGGCGAGTTGCGGTCCGTCCGCTTTGCTGATGCTCCTGTGGGCCTGCCCACCGGAAACCTCATTGCACCCACCGCGCCCACCGCGGATCTCTCGCTCGACGCCGTCATCCGCCGTCACGTGCACTATGTGCTCGACCTTAACCGTGGTAACAAGTTGCGCGCTGCACGCCAGTTGCAGATCTCGCGCTCCACGCTCTACCGTATCCTCGGCAATGAGTCCTTTCTCGCACACTGAGCCTCGCACACTAAGCTTCGCGCACTGAGAAAAGAAGTCTCTCCTCCATCTGCGCCTTGAAGGGTACGGGCTTCAGCCCGTACATAAGAAGTGCCCAAACGTGACGGGGCTTCAGCCCCTGAGGGAATACGCACTAGAACGGAACCAGCGCATCAATCCCCGCGGCTTCAGATCAGGTTCCAGAAACTCGCGCGGCCGGCCATCGGCCGCGCACAGCGCCTCAGCCGCGAGGTGGCCGCTCCGCGCTGCGCTCTCCATCGTCGAAGGCCACCCTGTCGCCGTCCAGTCGCCGGCAAGAAAACAGTTCGGCCACGGCGCGGCGCTCTGCGCAGGCCGGAAGGCATCGATCCCCGGCGGCACGCCAAACGTCGCGCGCACTTCCTTCACCAGCGCTGCCTTTTCCACTCGCGCTGCCCCCGCCTCGGGAAAAAACTC
>JASIJX010000533.1 GCA_030049955.1 Acidobacteriaceae bacterium | reverse complement strand
ATCAATATCGTCCCCGGCCGTACCTGGGTGCTTGTAAAGTCATGTTCTGCGCGAACGCCAGGCGAGAAAAGCGAGAAAAGATAACTTACGAGCAGGAGGCTTGCGAGCCAGAGAAGACATTGCGCGGCCGAACCGTGAAGCGGGGCAAATCGCGGCCGATTTTGCCACGAAAGGCGTCGAAGACATGCTGCGTCGTTAAACGCTCCAAAACAAAAGCCTGCAATTTCACGTTCAGTTCGAAGCGAAACCGCGACAGAGGCGCCACTCGACTGCCGCACATGCCATAGCTCCGATTCCCACTCCAAGCGCCACTCTGCCCGTTGCCTTTCCGGCACAAGAAAAGACGCGCAACACAAAAGTCCCCGATCGATGGCATGAAACGCCGCTTCGGAGTGGAGTGTCATAACGCCTTCTCCTCTACGCGTGGGATCATGCGTTCAAGCAACGGATAGCGGCTTCGGGACGCCTGAAGCGCCTCGGCGCCGGCCGTAGTCAGCTTGTAGTACTTGCGTGGCGGCCTCTGTTCGGCGTCGGCGATGGATTGCCGCTCCCAGCGCGAGCAGATGAGCTTATCGCGTTCCAGGCGCCGCATTGCCGGATAGACTGTCCCGCTTGGCAGGCCTGTCATCTCCATAATGCTGAATCCGTAGACCAAGCCGGCGTCGATCGCCTGTAAGATCATCGCCGCAGTGTGCGAAAGTTTCGCGGCTGAAGCCATGACGCATTATAGCTATGTAGAAAGCTACTTGACAAGAAAACGAGGTGTTGATACAGAATACTACATAGGGTGGTCTTGCATGCTTGAGCTTAAGGGCCTTTACAAGTTCTTTCGCGGCATTCCGGCAATCGAGGACATCTCATTCAACGTCAGAGCCGGTGAGATTGTTGGATTTCTTGGCCCAAATGGCGCTGGAAAATCGACGACGGTCAAGATCATCACGGGCATGTTGCGACCAGACGCGGGGCGCGTTCTTTTTGAAGGCCACGATATTCGCGATGACACGGCCGCCTTCCGTCGCGTGATTGGCTACGTTCCGGAAGAAGCCCATCTCTATGGCTACATGTCTGGATTTGAATATCTGCAACTGGTTGGGCGGCTGCGCGGCTTCTCCGAAGCGCTCATTGAAGCCAAGGCCGCTGGGCTGCTCAAGCTTCTTCATCTGGAATCGTCGCAGCATTCGCCGATTTCCACCTACTCGAAAGGAATGCGCCAGCGAGTGTTGATTGCTGCCGCGATTTTGCACGATCCCCGGCTGTTCATCTTTGACGAACCCCTTTCAGGACTCGATGCCATCTCCGCGCGGCTTCTTAAGGACTTGCTGGGACTGCTTGCGGCGCAAGGGAAGGCCGTGCTGTATATCTCGCACGTGATGGAGGTAGTGGAGCAGGTTTGCGACCGAGTGGTAGTGATTGCGAAGGGGAAAATTCTGGCCGATGCTTCCCCTTCTGAACTGGCGCAGTTGATGAGTTTGCCGAATCTCGAAAGCGTCTTTGCCCAGTTGGTTCGACAGCAGGACACAGCCGCCGTTGCGCGGCAGATTGTGGAGGTCATGCAGATCGGCCATGCGTGAATCGTTCCAGCGTCTCTTGATGATGTCGGAGCCAGAAATCCTGCCTTTGCGCGCGCAGGCCGCCCGGGGACAAGTTCGCGAGCCGGAGCGGAGTCAGTTCGTCCATCTGCTGCGCCACTTTCTTGAGCGCTTTTTCAATCACGAAACTGCATCGCCCGATGGCGATGCCAAGACGCGGATAGTGCAGGTTGCCTTTGCTGCAGGTCTGCCGCCTTTCGTGGTCGCAATGTATCTGTGGCCTGTGTATCACCCTCTGTGGCCTGTGCATTACCCGGTGAACGAATACACAATGCGCCACAGCACGCTGCCCGGCCCTCCGCCGTATTGGCTGCAAGTCAATCATCATTTCTTTTTCGTGATTTATTCGTTCGTCGCGGTCGGTATTGCAATGGTCTTCGAGTGGGATCTGTTTTTTCCAGATTTGCTCGACCTGTTCGTGCTTAAACCGCTGCCGGTTCCGGACCTCAGGCTGTTCCTTGCGCGCGTGTCGGCCATCGCGCTGCTTGTTGGCGGGTTTCTGTTCGATGCGAATGTCTTTGCCACGGTCGTTCTGGTTCCGGCGATCGATCCGCCGAATCTGCCGCGATTTCTGGCCGGACACATTCTGGCGACAGGCGGAGCCGGATTATTTGCAGCCGTGTTTGTTTTGGCGCTGCAGGGCGTGCTTGTTGCAGCGCTCGGCGAGCGGCTCTTCCGCCGGATTTCTCTGCTGCTGCAGGGACTGCTGATCGGCGCTCTACTGATGATGCTGCTCTTGTTTCCCGTATTCTCGGGTGTTGTGCCCGCGTTGGTGCAGTCTGCCGGAACCTTTGCGCGATGGTGCCCGCCGTTCTGGTTTCTCGGCGTCTACGAGCGGCTGATGGAAGGACCATTTGCGCTCTCCATCTACGCCCAGCTTGCACGAACCGGATGCATGGCTACGCTCCTGGTGGCAGCGGTTGTAATCCTGACATACCCGCTGGCCTATCTTCGCAGGACGCGCCGGCTCATCGAAGGCGCCACTGCGTACCCGCGTGGCAACTGGTTGGGTAAAGTCGTCTCCGGTCTTGTCAATCGTGCGATCGTTCGTTCGCCGGAACAGCGCGCCATCTTTCATTACGTCACGCAAACCCTATTGCGGGTGTCCCGGTATCGCATCTACCTCGTGTTTTATGGAGGGGTGGGTTTATCGATAGTGATCTCCAGTGTCCTGCGCATTTCCGTTGTCCATCATCAGGTCCGCGCGGCAATCTCGGCCAGCGGCCTCCGTGCCTCGATTGGCATAGTGAGCTTCTGGACGATCGCGGGACTGCGCGTCGCATTTCTTTCGCCAGGCAACCAGCAAGGAAGCTGGATCTTTCATTTCGTCCACGGCAGGCCGCCGGAGATTCCTACAGCACACAAGCAATTGAGTGCCGCCAAAATCTGGGCGCTTCTCTTCGCGGCTATCCTCACCGGCGTTGCGTGCCTGATAGCTTGCGCCATCGCTCCACCGGGGCTTCTCACATGGCGCGCAGTCATCGCTCAATTGCTGGTTGCGACGGGTCTCTGCCTCCTGCTTAACGACTTCTTCTTCCTGCATGTCAGGACAATTGCATTTACGGGGGAACCTATAGATGAATCGCCGAATCTGGCAATCGCGCTTGCAAAGTACTTCACTTTCTTTCCGATTGTGGTCTGGCTTTCGTTCGCATCAGGACCCTGGATCGAGCATGCCGGCTGGCGCTATATTGCAATTGCAGTTGGCATTTCTTTAGCGCACTGGCTGATCGAGTTGCGCCATCGTGAAGTTGTTCGCCAGTACTGCCTGTTCTTTGACCCTGGCGATCGCGGGAATTCGTTTCATCTACTACTCGATCTTCGCGATTACGGTGTTTGCTGGCAGAATGCAGAAAATCGACCCATACCGGATGATTGCGAGAACTCTGTACTTCAGGAATCTGTGGTTTCGAAGAAATAGCGGTTGACCGTGGCGGCTCGAAGTGTTACCGTCAGTAACACTGCACGCTGAAGCGGGCTCTTGCCCTGATCGGTTTTGCCGGAACATCACCATTTGCAAAAGCAGGCAGCGAGGCGTAGCGAACATGGTTACGAGTTTGCGGGATCTGGCCTTATCGATTGTGCTTTTATTGAGCATTCTCTTGCCTGTGCCTGCGGCGGCTCAGGGCGGCGCGGCGATTCGTGGCGTGGTGGTTGACCCGAGCGGCGCTGTGATTCCGGGGGCGACGGTTTCGCTTGCGATGGGGAGCCAGGTGCAGCACACGAAGTCGGGGCCTGACGGACACTACGCGTTCAATTCGCTCGCGGCCGGCAGCTACACGGTGAGCGTTGCGGCAAAAGGATTCGCGCCGCTCACTATTCCCGATGTCGCGCTTAACGCCGACGCGACGAAGGATCTGACACTCTCGCTTGCGATTGCTGTTGAGCGCGAACAGGTGACGGTAAACGATGAGAGCCAGAACGTGGGGCTTAGTCCCGACCAGAATTCGAGCTCCATGGTGATCAGAGGCAGCGATCTGGATGCGCTCTCTGACGATCCCGACGAGTTGCAAAACGAATTGCAGGCTTTGGCAGGACCAGCGGCAGGGCCGAACGGCGGGCAAATTTTTATTGATGGATTCGAGGGCGGGCAGATTCCACCAAAATCGTCCATTCTTGAAATTCGCGTGAATCAGAATCCGTTCTCGGCCGAGTTTGATCGCATCGGCTACGGCCGCATCGAGATTATTACCAAGCCGGGCACACAGAAGTTTCACGGAATGGTGGCAGGATTTGGAACGACCTCGCCCTTGAACACGAGCAATCCACTGGTGCCGCAAATGCCGTTCTACGATTTTTTTGCCTCGTTCGGCAATGTGAGCGGGCCGTTGAGCAAGACGTCCGCATACTTCCTGAATGCCTTCGGCTTTAGCCGGCAAACGCAAACCATTATTGACGCGCTGGATCCTGCGAATCCGGCCATAAACTTCACCGAGGCATTTCCGAATCCGTCGAGCGTGCTGCAAATCAATCCGCGCATCGATTTTCAGCTTGGCTCAAAGCACAACATCACCATCCGCGATGGGTTCTTTCGCTCGGTTGCCTCGGGCAGCGGAGTGGGCACTCTCAATCTGCCCACGCAGGCAACCAGCTCGAACAACAAGGACAACTCATTGCAGATCGGCGACACCGTCGTGATCAACCCGAGCCTGGTGAACGAGACGCATTTCCAATGGCGGCGCGTTCGCAACGAGCAAACGGCTGCGTATTTTACGCCGGCTGTGACGGTGCAAGGCGCTTTTACTGA
>JASIJX010000532.1 GCA_030049955.1 Acidobacteriaceae bacterium | reverse complement strand
GTAAAGGCGCCGCCTGCGGTTCCCGCGCCGCCGCCCGCCAATGCACCGATTGCCGCTCCCTTGCCGCCGCCAGCAAGTCCGCCAATCACCGCACCAAATGCTCCACCGCCGCCGGCAAACATCGCAGTGCGCTTGCCCTTGCCTTTCTCTAAGCGCTCCACGCTGCTGGTGTTCACTGGATAAGCGCCCCACTGCGTATGCACGCGGTCCAGCCGCACCACCAGCTCAGCGCCGCCCTTGAAGCGGCCCAATGGCTTGGCGTCAACAACTGTTCCCTCGGCTCGCGCACCCCTGCGAATCACGGTCTGGCCGTTCATGACCACATCGTCCGCGAGGGTCGCGTGAAAGGTCTCGCCCGGCTGGCTGATCTTCGAGCCAAGATCTTCGTCGAGCCGCACGCGCAGATGCGTGCCGGCCGGCAGATCAACCGCAGCGGGCTGCGGCGGAGCCTGCGGCGTTGTGGCTGCGCCGGGCGCGGCCGCAGCGGCCGGGGGTTGCGCGTTCTGCAAATTGTTCTGCGATTCGGCTTGCGGATTGCTCTGTGGATTCGTTTGGGAACTGTTCTGATTTTTCGACTGATTATTCGACTGGTTGTTCGACTTGCATCCGGCTGGGGTCAGTAGAAGAGCAATAGCAAGCGCGGAAAGGGCAGAAAATCTGGCGGTAGTCTTCATTCGAGCGAGCTCCTTATAAAGGGGGAATGTGGATCTCGTCTGCCTGCGAAGCGATCCGGCAGGTAATTGTAGTCCTGTTGCAATTTTATGTGATGCGATTAAAGGCTATCGAGGCACCTACAACCGTCGGCGGGCTGCATCTATAGCCATTGAGGAAGCGTGCAGGTAGCGCTGTTCGCGAATGAAGCCCTTTGTCCATGCATTCCTGCACTTCATTTTTCAAATTGGCTACTTTGGCCCGCTGGTAATGGGAATTTTGGACTCCTCATTCCTGGTGCTTCCGTTCGGCAACGACATGGTCGTGGTGGGCATGGTGGCGCGTCATCGCCAAGGAGTGCCGTTGTACGTGGTCTCGGCGGCCGTCGGCTCAACGCTGGGCGCGCTCATTTTGGCACTGGTGGCGCGCAAATTGGGTGAGGAAGGTATCCGCAAGGTTGCCGGCGACCGGCAGTACCAGCGCATCACCAGGAGCATCAGCAATCGCGCTGGAGGGGCCGTCGCGATTGCAGGCCTTGCGCCCCCACCGTTTCCCTTCACCACCGTCATCGCCGCAGTAGCGGCGGTCGACTATCCCATCTGGCGCATTCTCGTGATCAACTTTCTTGCGCGCGGCGTGCGATTTTCCATTCTCGCCGTGCTGGCGCTGCATTATGGACCTACAGTGCTGCGCATCGCCAGGTCTGAGACCTTTGAACGGTGCATGTTCGCCTTCATCCTGCTGTGCTTTGCGGCCACCGGGCTTTCGATCTGGCACTGGTGGCGCAAATCGCGCCGGCGAAAATAGGCCGCAGCGCAACAATCATGCAGTTGCGCGCAGGCACGAGTACACGCAGTGCGAAAGCGATAGGCCCGGATTTTCGCGGCCCTGAGATTCTGCGGCGGCGAATTACATTGACCGGATTTTGATGTAGCGGCGGAGATCCGGTGCTACGGAAAACACCGCCCAGGCGACCATAAGTGACGAGACGATCCAGGCTGCAGTCTTCATTGGCTTCTCCTTTTGGAAGGGTTCTTAGCGTAAACCGGCGACGGCGCCCGCTTTGGATAATTGCTCAACAAGCCGCTCAATCATAGCCACAGCGCGTGGTACCGCTGCTACAACGGCCGGCGATAGTCCGATGCGTCCCTCGAGTTCCCCGCCCAAATCCTGCGGCTCGCAGCCAACGATATATATCGGAGCCGTGATAGAACCGAGCGTGCGCGCCATCGCCAGCACCTGCGCCGGACCCATCACGTGCGGGTTGAGGCCGGCGCCATTTTCCGTGTCCGCATCAGGTTGGAGAAGATACAAACTGCCGGGCGGGCCGCCGCAGGCGATAGCATCGACCAGGATGATGGCCCACCACGGCTCGAGCAGCGCGTAGGCGAGATCAATGCTGCGGACCCCGTAGTCCGCTACAACAGCTTCCTCGGGCAGCTCCAAAACCCACAGCTCCCGCGCCACTTGGACCCCGAAGGCGTCGTCACCCAGAAAGATATTTCCAATGCAAGCAATTAGGATTTTTCCCTCGCTGTCCGTCGCAGTCATAATGCCTCCTTCCTGAGCGGCTCCACTTCCTCAGGCGAAAAGAAAAAGCGATGGCCGGCCTGGCGCAGCAGTCCCATGTCCCGGCCTGGGTCATCTTCCAGAACGACGGCAAGCTGCACGTTGCCTTCAAGGTCCTGCTCGATGGCCTCGACAACAGCCACGCGGCCTTCCATCACCGAGTCCATGATGTCAGCCTGTTTTTGAGGCCACAGGCGCACGAGGTCGCCCTTGCGCACACCGATTCCAAAGACCGGCACGGATTCGACGGCCGGTTTTTCGGCGAACGGATCCCATGATTCGATTTCCTGCGAGCCGATCGCGCCGCCGACTTCCACGCTGGTTTGGCCGGCAGACGAAGCGACGGAACGCGATGCGCCGTGAACGCCGAGCAGGGCGGCGCTGGCCAGTTTCTCCACGCGCTCGAGAATTGCCCGGGCATGCGGATCTCTCTGGCGCATCTCTTGCTTTTCTTCGTCGGTGAGAGTGAGGACGCGGAGAGCCAGCATTTCGTCCATCTCCGTTCCGTCGAAAAAGTCGCCCGGACTTTCGGGCGCGATCTGCGGATGGTCGTAGAGGATGATGGGCGCGCAGAGCATCAGGGTGCGGTCGCCTTCGGGGCCGGCAAGCACCGGATAGACGCCGCGGCTGGCGCAGGCTTGAGCAGTAGTCGCATACTGCGGAGGCGGATCGAGCAGGGAGACGAACGCGCCGTCGCGCGCAGCAAGCAGAAGATGCGCCGAGGTGAGTGCGGCAGCTTGCGCCTGTGCTCGAGCGGCTGGCTGGTCTGCCGGCAAAGGGCTCTCATTCGCAACCGTAATGGCGATGCGGAACAACTGGCCTTCGCGCTTTGTTATGCAATACTCGAGCGATACCGTCAACGGACGTTCCTCAAAACAATCAGGCGCATTCGTTCTTTCCTCGGCAGAAAGCGCCGTCAGATCGAGCGTGAGTTGCACCGGGTTGGCGGTTTCGGCAATGCAAAGCTCTTCGAGAGTGCGCGTGCGAACGATGCCCACGTCCCAGGTCGCAGACTCAACGCCAGGCTCGGGCATGAGTTGCAAAAAACGCAGCCGCAGATCGACACTCGCCTTTGGTCCGGCTTCAAGCAACGTCTCGGCGCAAAAGGAAAATGGCTCGTGTGGCCGCTGCGCCAGCGCAAAAGCTCGCGGCCAGAGAGTGCCGAAGTTCCAGCGC
>JASIJX010000531.1 GCA_030049955.1 Acidobacteriaceae bacterium | reverse complement strand
TTGGCGTCGATGGCCTCATTGACTCCGGGAATGACAACCGCAGCGTAGCCGGTGTATTTGCCTGGAGCGTAGATGGTGTGTTTGTACCAGGGGCGATCGGGAAGGCCCGCTTGCGAAAGCAGCGCGGTCTCAGCCTGGCGCAGGGCCTGGTTCAGCTGGGTGAGATCGCCGGTGGGCGCCGACTGAAGGTCGTAGGCGTGCCGCGCGGCCGAAACCAGGCGCGCTGCGGCGGCCTCGACGGGAGCAAAATCCAAGGCTCCCAGACCGTTGTCGGCAGCCTTGCGCTTTGCGGCATCGATATATGCGGAGATTTCGCGGGCGTAGGCCTCATAGTCGTAGGGCAGCACGTCGGCGTCGGCCATGCGCAGCGCTTCAAGGCCCAGGACCCGTGCCATCTGCTGCAGGTAAACAAAATCCGGATCGGCATTGTGCGTAAACCAGGCATAGTTGTCGAAGGCCGAGTGGTACACGCCGTACGGTCCCTCCGAACTGATATCGGTCGAAGGCACGCCCACATGCTGCAGAAAAGGCGTGTAGTCGGAACCCGAACCGAGCGTACCCAGATGTGCGTCATTTGTCGGCGCGCTCGTCTGCTGCTCGTGGTGTTCGTTCTCCGGCGGCCGCGCGTTCTTCCACTGCTGATACACGGTCGATCCCTCGGGACTGGGCACCGCGCGCGTCACATCGCGCACAAACTCCTTGAGCGAGGGCACCGCAGAAGCCATAAAATTCGGTCCCGAGACACCCACATCCATATTGAAATAGGCCACCGCATGCGCCAGCTCTTCGGCGTGCTGCTCCACCCACTCGGTCGAGCCAACCAGCCCCTGCTCCTCGCCATCCCAGCTGCAAAACAGCATGGTGCGCTTCGGCCGCCAGCCGCTGCGGAGAAGCTCGCCTACGCCGTGCACCGCTTCCAGCATGGCCGCCGTTCCGCTCGAGGGGTCCACGGCGCCGTACACCCACGCATCGCGATGGTTCCCCGTCACCACCCACTCCTCGGGATATGCGGTACCGGGAATTTTGCCGATCACGTCCCAGATGATCCGCCGCTGGTAATCCTGCTGGGAAACGAGGTGCACCGTCACGCCGCCCGGTCCCAGGTGGTAGCGGAATGGCAATCCTCCCTGCCAACCCTCCGGCGCGCCTGGTCCCTTCAGCGCCTCGAGGATCGGCGAGGCGTCGTGATAGCTGAGTGGAATAGATATGATGTGCGGTTGATTACCTTGCGGGCCGGTCACGTCCTTCAGCCGCGCTGAATCCGGAAGCTCCGGCGTGGAGGCCACGCCCGGCGTCTCGGGGTCGCCCGAGTACCGGAACAGAAACTGCACGGAGCCGCGCTGCACGCCCGTCGCCGGCCGCCACGGGCCGATCGGCCACGGATCGCCCTTCACATAGCCATCGTCCTGCGGATCGGAGTAGATCAGCACGCCGGCCGCGCCGCGCTGTTCTGCCAAATAGGCCTTTACGCCGCGAAAGTTCTCCCCGTACCGGCAGATCACGATCTTTCCGTGCAGGTCGATGTGCTGGCGGGCGAGCTCGTTGAAGTCCTTCAACCGCCCATAATTGGCATAGACCACATCGCCGGTTACGTCGCCTGAGCCGGACGAGCCATTGAACGGCATCACCACCCGCGGATTATCTGCTGCAGGGTCGCCTTCCACGTGCTCCGGGGTGGGCCCACTCATTAATTGGCGCCCATCCGCCGCAAAGGCGGTTACCTCCACTTTCTTCGGCCAGTTCATCAGCACGCGGTAGGGCACAATCTGCGTATCGAGCCCGGCAGCGCGAAACTTCTGCGCTACATACTGCGCCGTCTTCAGGTCCTCGGGTGTGGCTGCCATGTGGGGCTCGGCCGTAAGCACCTTCAGCTCCTGCCCGGCCATCGCCGCATTGGGAACAGCGAGAAACTCGTCCTCGATTTTCGCCTCCGCGGCAAAGCTCCGGTACCCTGGCACGCTAGTCTGCTTTTCGAGCACGCTCGTCTGCGCGGGCGGCTGAGACTGCGGCCCAGGTTGCAGTCGCGGCGGCGAAAGGATGGGCAGACCAGCCGAAACCAAGGCGACGAGAAGCGCTTTGCGCAGGAGCATGCGTGATCCCTAACCCCGCCGGATATCTGGAGCGCGTAGGCGAATGCGAACCGGTACGATAGCCTGCCGCATCGATGCCGCAGGTTAGGCCACAGATTATACCCAAAGGAGCGCCCATCCGGCGGGTTCATCCACGTCTTTAGCCGCGGGCCTAGCCGCCTCGCGCATCCCAATTACAATGGGAAACGTGCCATCCCACCCCGCAGCGACCAGCGTCGATAGCATCATTCAGGCCGAACAGGTCACCAAAGTCTACGCAGCCGGCCGGCTGGAAGTCGCAGCCGTGCGCGGCCTTTCGATGAACGTTGCCCGCGGCGAGTTCGTGGCCATCGTCGGGCCTTCGGGCTCGGGCAAATCTACGCTGTTTTACCTGTTGGGCGGCCTCACGCGCGCTACCAGCGGCCGCGTGATCATTGACGGCGTGGATTTCGCCACGCTCAACGATGCCGAGCGGACGCGGCTGCGGCGGCAACGGATCGGCTTCGTCTTCCAGAAGTTCAATCTGCTGCCCACGCTCTCGGCCATGGGTAATATCGAGATCGCCCACTCGGTGAGCGGCCGCAAAGAACCGCTGGACCACGGATATCTCGAACATCTGAGCGACCTGCTCTCGATCAAGGGCCGCCTCGAGCACCGGCCGAGCGAGCTGAGTGGCGGCGAGCAGCAGCGTGTGGCCATTGCCCGTGCGCTCATCACGCGACCCGCCATTGTGCTGGCCGATGAGCCCACCGGCAACCTGGACACGCAGAACTCCGACGCGGTCCTCGAGATGCTGGTGCGCTCCAACCGCGAACTCGGCCAGACGACGCTGATGATCACGCACAACCCTGAGGCGGCGGCGGTTGCCGGGCGCATCCTGCACATGCGCGATGGCCAGATTGTGCGCGAGGAAAGAGGACTGCGCAGCACCGAGCCTCTGCCGGCAACAGGCGTGGCGCATCGGGTATAGGACCAAGCCTGGACGCCATTTGAACGAGGTTTGACCCGGCCTTCCGCTGCCCGGTATACTCAATCTTGCTCTGGGGCATTTTCAGCGCCGGTGTGAGAGCAACGCACCGCCGGGAGTGGAAGAAATTCCGCCCTGCGCCAGGCATGAAAATGCAGCAAGCGGGAGTAGCTCAGTGGTAGAGCATCGCCTTGCCAAGGCGAGGGTCGCGAGTTCAAATCTCGTCTCCCGCTCCAAACCGTGCTCAATTGCGGCATAGTTGCCGAGCTGGTTTGGAACAACTCAGGAGTTCCAGGCAGCCGCCCGGGGCGCGGTACCCAAGTGGTAAGGGAGAGGTCTGCAAAACCTTTATGCGCCGGTTCGATCCCGGCCCGCGCCTCCAATTCTTCCTTGCA
>JASIJX010000073.1 GCA_030049955.1 Acidobacteriaceae bacterium | reverse complement strand
GGCGATAAAACGCTGGTCGAAAGGAATAGAGACGAGAGGAATAGAAACAACATGGGTAGAAGCTTGCGCATGGTCTTCTCCTATCGGCCTAAGAAGGATTCAAGCGTGGACAGTTCTTGTTCCGCGTGATCCATATATTGGTTGGCGGAATCGGGATCTTTTCGGTTGAGAGCCTGACTCGCTTCGTTGATGTCGTTGTCAAGTCTGTTCATTGCGGCAAGTATGTCACCTCGCAAGTCGAGGCCCTGTGCCTGCTGCTGTCGCCGAATTGACTCGACCCCGGTTTTATCGGCTTCGGCGCGCGCACTCAGATCGATCAACCGGTCATGCACTTCCCGAACCTGTTGCGGAGATGGTCCGGCAGGTGCGGCGGACTGCGTCGCGGTAACCGACGACGCCTGCACGATCGGTGCGGGAACTCGATTTTGATTCATTGAGGTTGGCGCCGCCCGCAGCGACTTGGCCGTTTCGGGTGTCCGCTGGGCCGGCTGGCTCGACTGCGGTAATATATCCGGACTCGTTTTCTCAGGATTCGGTTGCGCCTGGGGAGTGGGTACTGATGCGGCGGCAGATGTCTGCGCAGTAGATGAGGCAGGACTCACTTGCGGCACAGCCTGCATCTCGGCTCCAGGCTTCTGGGCTTGCTGTCCCGCATGAATCGAGAGGAAACGCGGCAGCAGAGCCGCAAGCGCAGCCAGCACGGCCACCGTGACGAAGGAACCCATGGCGATCCACAGGCCGCGATGACTTTTCGGCGCGGCCGGCAGCGGGACCGCCGGCGGAACTGGCGCTGCACTCGACTGTTCCGTCGCAATGGGTTTGGACACCTCTGCGGTTGCAACCGCCGCAGCCGGCACAACTGGCTGCTCCAGTTGCCGCAGGCTCCGAACGGCGCTGCGCATTTCATCGGCGGATTGAAAACGCTCTGCCGGCTCCTTCGCCATTGCGCGGAGGATGATCTGGTTCAGCGCCGGCGGGAGTGTGGGGTTGATCTCGATGGGCGGGACAGGCGTCTCTCTCAGGTGCGCGTTGAGAACGCTGAAAGAAGTGTCGGCATGGAATGGACGTCGCCCGGTAAGCATCTCGTACATCGTGACGCCTAGAGAGTAGAGATCCGACCGCGCGTCCGCTGTGCCTCCAAGCACTTGCTCAGGCGACATATAGTAGATCGAGCCCATCGTGGTTCCTGGCCGCGTAAGCTGGAGATTTTCGGTGGACTTCGCGATTCCGAAGTCCATCAGCTTGACCAGCCCATGCGACGTGATCATGATGTTCGCCGGCTTGATGTCGCGATGCGTTACTCCGCGGCTGTGTGCGTAACTTAACGCGGAAAGGACCTGCGCCGCGTAATCAAGCACATTTTCAACCGGAATTTGTTCCGAGCCCGCGAGCTTCTCCAGGGTTACTCCTTCCACGAATTCCATCACCATGACCAACTGGTTCTGGAACTGGAAGGCTGTTCTGAGCTGAGCGATGTTGGGATGTTCCAGAGCTGCGACCGTGCGGATTTCCATCACGAAGCGAGCCGCCAGTTCCGGCTCGGAGGCATAGTCCGGGAGAAGAACCTTCATCGCTTCTTGGCGATCGGAGATGATGTTCCGGACGCGGTACACCTGGCCCATGCCGCCGCTGCCTAGCAGGCTGAGAACTTCGTAGTCGCCTACGCGCTGTCCTTGTTCCAATGCCATGATTCATAACCTCGTCGCGCTGAATCACCGGAAAAAGCAGGAACAGGAAAACGGGAAAAATTAAAACGAAGTATACTCCGATGCCGAATGGGAGGTGCAGTAAATTCTTCTAGATTTCAAGCGGCCTTAAGGCTGGGAAAAGCGCGGTGACGCTCAGCCAGCCGGCGCCGTCGACGAATCAGGAGTGGGAATCAAGTCTGCGAATCAAGTTTGCAGCAACCCGCGCTTCGCGTTAGTTCTCCTTGGCATTCGGGCCGGCTGGAACGTTCGGCGCGGCGGCAGCCGGCGGTTGTACTTGTATGTAGCCTGTCGGAATGTCGAAATGCGAGGGATCGACTGGGGCTGATGAAAAGTTGGATGTGGTGATTTGGGTTTCCATTAGGACGGCGTTGGTGGGCTGCGCCTGAGAACCGCCGGTGGTGTTTTGATTCGCGTTCTGATTCGAAGGCGGATTATTCTTATTTCTCCCGAAACCGCCGAAGCCACCGAGCCGGCTGGAGATCATGGATGCCATCCCGGATTTGGCTGCCTGGCCTGCACTGGGAGCGGCTGAGCCGGAATCTGCGGGCAGGGGCGCCTCTGACGCGGCGGGCAGGGGTTGACCGTTGGCGGTGGTTCCCATGCGCATCACTTGCATGATCGGGACGCCTTGGAGCTTCTGCATCTCGCCGGCCATATCATTGAGGGCCTGTCCGGCGGCGGGATTTTGAGGAAGCATCTTGCTGAAGTCGTAGCCGAGGCCAACAGTGGCGTCGGACATCTTTTCGGCGAAGCGCTTGTAAAAGTCCTGGACCTGCTCATAGCCGGGGATCGAGGGCACCATCCACATGTCGTTGGTGATGGCCATACTACCGGATTGCTGCGTCTGAGTATCCGTGGCGTTCATCGTGAGCGTCAAAATGGATTCGCTGCTCTGGAGTCCGCTGATCTCCTTTTGAACGCCGGTATTGCGGACCTTTGCATCGAAGCTCATTTTGACGTTCTGCGCATCAGGATTGGGGGCCGGCTGCGGCTGTTTGGCGGCCTGTTGCTGCATCTGCGCTCGGGCGTTTTCCATGGCCTGCCTGATCTGCGCGAAGGTCATCACATAATAAGTCTTCTTCTGAATGTCAATATGGGTGACACTTTCCTTGTCGAGATCGATGATCTCAATATTGTCGGGCGAGACGTTGGCAAGGCGATTGTCTTTGAGGTAGATGGTGGAGACGACTGGGTCTCCAACGTGCCGGGCCTGGGAGCTGAAGGCGCCGACGTTTTTCATCATTTGGAGAAGCGAGCCGCCGGTAATCTGAGTGGTTTGCTGATAGGTGTAGTCGCTGGCGTGGAGGGTGGCCGGTAGCGCGAGGACAAACGAGACCACGGCGTACAGTAAGCGGCGGGACATCGGGTAGCCTCCTGATCGGATTTACCGCGATAGATAGAGGAGAAGACGGGAAGGCCGCGATTTGCCCGCAGTCTACGCGGGGGGATAGTGTTCGTCAATGGGGATCTTGTTACACGCTGAGGAATCCGTGTACCGTGTGCGAGAGCTGCGCGTTCCCGTGTTCGCCTTAACCGAGCAAACGAGAATCAGACGAAATCAAAACTGGAGTTGGCTCGTCCCCAGGTACCCATAATCCCTATCGAGCTATGTGAGCTGCACTCCAGTGAAACCCAACTGCTGTTTGATCTTGTATTTAGACGAGGCTGCACGGATTGCCACCGGGAAACGGCTTATCGGGAGCGATCAAGCGCGGCGAACCCAGACGACTTCATAGGGCTGATCCGCTCTCTAATCGGCACGCAGATTGAGGCGGTTAGACCAAATCTGCTGTAAGCCCCGCCGCTCCCCACGGCGGTGGTACTTCACTCCAGAGAACACAAGTTCGCCACCAATCTGTGCATTCAGCCGGCAAACCTCGCCGGGGCAGCCTTCACCCCGATCCAGGTAGAAGCCGGCACCGATCTTGGCTCGATCGGCGAATAGTGCTTTGAGCGTGGCTCTAAGGGCCAAGAACTAGAAAACGACTTTCGCCGTCAATCCGAGCTTTGACATATCCCTGGAACGACTCCAAAACTGGCGCGACTTGTCCATCGCCACTTGTGAGTCAGATCGCTGCCGTTTCGTGCAATCTGCCTAATTCCACCTGGTCAGGTAGTCTGGCCGCCGCAAACTCGCGGATAAATTCATTACCAATTCTTCTCCCGATGAGATACACTCTCGTTCAATTCCCCCCACATTCCCATCTGGAGCTTACTATGGCCGCTGTAACGCAACGTAAGAATGGATTCAGCGTCAATGCGTACCAGGGCGACTTCAAGACCCTGCTCGGCTTTAATTTCGCCTCCCAGGCTCAGGCGGCCAATCTCGCCGGCTTCAGCATTCAGGTCCAGCCGCCCGGTGGCCAGTCGTACTACCTCCTTAATGACCTTGGCTTTCCTCCCGCGTCCGGGCCCCACGCAGTTCTCGCCGGCCAGCCCGCACAGTCCAGCGCCAACGTCCCATTCCAAAAGTATCGGTGGGTTCACGTTCCCGGCCAGAGTCATCAAGGCCTTGCGCCAGCCACCGGCCGCTACGCCTATACCGTCACTCCGCGCTTCTTCAATGCCGGCAAACTCACCGCACTCGACCCGTCGCGCAGCGTCTCGGTCACCATCGATGTTGCCCCGTTCGTAAAAGGTCACCTGGCTCTCGGTTTCACCCGCGGCTACATGCAATCGCAGGCCTTCGCTCACCACTTCGGCGATCACACCCCGCTTCAGCCGCCTAACCGCCCCCTCGTCTATAACACCGCCGCAACCGCCGGCTCGAATCAGGCAGGTCAGAGCTTCACCTTTGCCCAGATCTACCAGTGGGCCGGCTCAACCGCCCGCGTCCAGGTTTTCAATGTCCTAAACCAGGTCCTCAACGATCCCAGCCTTTCGCTCAAGATGTTCGCCTACGACCTCGACGAGCCGGACATCGTCACCATCCTCCTCAAGCTCGCTGCTGAGGGCCGCATCCGCCTCATCCTCGACAACGCCGAGCTCCACGTCACGCACACCGTTAAGAACAAAAAGACGGGTGCGGAGAAGACCGTCACGCCACTTGAGGTCCCGTTCGCGCAGCAGTTTCAGCAGCAGGCCAAACCTCCGAACTCCGCGATCGTCCGTGGCCAATTCGCCCGCTACTCCCACGACAAGATCCTCGTTGTCTGTAAAAATGGCAACCCCATCAGCGTTCTCACCGGTTCCACCAACTTCTCTGTCACCGGCCTTTACGTCAACGCCAACCACGTCCTCGTCTTCAACGATCCCACCGTCGCCAAGAAGTACTCTGACGTCTTCGAGGAGAGCTGGAATATTCTCTCCGCGCACTCGAGTAAATCGACCGTCGCCGCCAACGCGTTCGCTACTTCCACCCTCGCCACCACGCCATTCCAGCCGCAATCGAACGGCATTCCACCCATGACCGTCACCTTCTCTCCCCACACCAAGAACGATGTTCAAACGGTCCTCGGCGCCATTGTCAATCGCATCAAGTCCGAAACGAATGCCCAAAAGGGCAGCGTCCTATTCGCCGTCATGGAAATGGACGACACGAGAAGCGCGAACACGGTCTACAAGGAGCTGAACACCATCCACAGCGAAACATCGCTCTTCAGCTATGGCATATCCGACCGTCCCGACGGTATCTATCTCTACCAGCCCGGCTCCAGCCAGGGCGTCCTCGTCACCGGCAAGCCATCGAACGTCCAGCTTCCGCCCCCTTTTGATCAGGTTCCATCCCCGCCCGGCCACGAGATCCACGACAAGTTCGTCGTCTGCGGCTTCAACGGCCCCGATCCGGTTGTCTGGTGCGGCTCTTCCAATCTCGCTGAGGGAGGCGAAGCACAAAATGGCGACAACCTCCTCCAGATCCACGACCCCGACGTGGCCACAGCCTTCGCCATCGAGGCCCTGCTCCTCATCGACCACTACAACTTCCTCGATCGTTACGCCAAAGCGAAAGAGACCTCCGGCGCTGCAAGCGCACCTCGGCGAGCCACCCCAAAAGCCTCGAAGAGGATCCCGAAACAATCCGCGGTTGCAAGGAGGTCGCCGGCAAAGAAAGCAGCCAGGAAATCCCGAGCCAGACACGCCACTCCAACCCGCAAATCAGCCCCAAAGAAGGCGTCAGGGAGCGCAGCACGGGCAAAAAGGCCCGCAAAGAAATCAGCGAAGAAGCTTGAGAAGAAAGCAGCCGCTGGCCGAAAAAAGTAGTTGTATTGCTCTCGAACTCTAACGCGAAACGACAACCACTGATGGAGACAATTCATGGCGAGCAAGAAATCTGCAAACACCCAATCCGGCACCACTCCCCTGCTCGAGAAGCAGCCGCAGTCGAAACAGGCCGCCGCACAATCTGCAGGCGTGTACCTGTCCACCGATAGCAAATGGTCTGACGACTATTGGAACTCGAACAGCCTCCACTGTCGCGAGCGCGAGCTCTTCGGCTGAATTCAGGCGCGGCTGCCTTCCGCCTCCGCGGGCCCATTACGGCCTGCACCCACCGGCTTCCGACCACCACGACGAACTCATCGACCCGCAGAGTAAAGCGCGAATGGGAGTCGATGTTCAGTGAACAGCGGGACCCCGCACGATGGTGCTAAGGGTTGCTATTTCTCCCGGCTGGATCGTCAGTTCGGCTGGCACTGCCGAGACGGCATTCTCCGAATACTGGCTGGTTCGCTCCAATTCGCGCCAGGTCACGCCGGGCCAATCTACAGTTACATGCACTGGCTCGGCGGAACGATTGAGCATCACCACGGTGGCTTCGCCGTTTGCACCGCGAAAAGCGGATGTAAGCAGATCAGAGTCCGAGGACCGCGCATCGACCCTCAACATGCCGCTCAGAATGTGCCGGCTGAATGCACCCAGCACACGGAGTTGCCCACTCGACGCGACGGGCATGAATCCATCTTCCCGATCCGGAATCAGTAGTGAACGCGACGCGCCAAAGTTGGGCTGCTCCACATCAAGAATCACCCAGCAGTAAAGCAGGCCAACGGCATCCATGATGGTCACGTCTTTATGGTAGAGCTGCCCTACATTGAAAGCTACGCGATAGGAACCTGTCTGCAGCGAGGGCTTATTGATAGCGATTTCCGTTGCCAGGAAAGGCTTGTTCTTCGTCGCATCGTGCATCGCAAGCAAAGAACTATCGAACAGGTCAGGATTGGCAAAGAAGTCTTGGTAATCGTATTGGTGAACAGCGGCAAAATCGATGTCGTTCCATACCCCGGGTTGCTTCTTGAGCGCTTCGGCCCGCTGCACACCCTGCCAGGTAAAAGGCGCGTCGGCCATGTGAATCTTCACGCTGGAAAAGTCCGCTTCGTCCAGATGCTTCCGAAGCGAGCGCACCATCTCCGTTGCCACCGGCTCCGGCTCATCTACTTCGTTCTGAACGCCGACAATCGCCGGTGGCCGTCCCGTACGCTCTTTCGCGATCCGACAATAGGTGACCATCGCGCGCGCATACTCTTCCGGATCGGCAATGCGGTGCCTGCGCGGCGCTGCTCCATTCGGCTGCGGCTGCGTTGCCCACGCCGGAAGGTCCCACATCTCGTAGATCACGCTGCCGCCCATCTCCTGAATGCGGCGATTGTAATCAAAGTCGGATACTTCCCCATTGGGAAAGTTGTCGCCGTAATAATGGGGACTGGCGTCGGCCAGGTCGTCGAGATTGGACATGTCTGCACTGAGCCGAGTTCCCATGGGATATTCGCGATCGATCAGCAGGTTGTAGCTGCGCAGAATCTCCCAGTACTTCTTTTTCCCAGCATCGCTCAGCATGGCGTACGCAGGAACACCGGGGCTGCCGCCGAAGCCCATCATCGTCTGATAAGAATGCTTTGGATCAACCCTCACGGTCGCTGTGCCTGTCGCCTGCGGCAACAACGCGCCGGAGACCACATCGTGAGCAGTCCGCGGAGCGTTGTATTCCAGTTGACTGCGCTGCACGTCGAAGAGGCAGCTCTGCGCGACGAGTTGCCGGCCATTCACGGAAACATCGAGCGCCATGTGTGAATCGAGAGTGACGGTGACGCTGCGCGGATGGCCTGTATAAGGCACATCCGTGTCCGCCACGACGCTCTGCGGATACACTTGCTGCGGTTGGCCGCTTCCATAGAGCGCATAAGAGTCGTAGTAGCGCTGCAGAACGCGCACATCATCGGCGCCAACCACCACCGTAAATCCTGCATGCGGGCCAGTAAATATCCAGGACAGGCTGGTTGCGCGTGGTA
>JASIJX010000072.1 GCA_030049955.1 Acidobacteriaceae bacterium | reverse complement strand
GAGCAGAAGGCCAAGAAGCGCTCCGACCTGAAGGCCAAGAAGCGCGCCGAGCTCGAAAAGCAGCTCGAAGAAGCCAAGAAGCAGGAAGAAACCGAGGGCGGCGAAGAAGCCGCGTAAGCTTCGATCCTGTTCGGGTTATTTTCAGCAAAAACATCACGGGCATCCGCCACGGCGGATGCCCGTTTTCTTTTGGCCCTTCACAATGAAAACCGTGCGGCAGACGGCTAGAGCGATTCCATCATTGCTGTCCCCGGATATTCCGTGCCCATCCATTCCACGGCTCTGATCTTGGTATTACACAAAGAGTAACTGACGGTTAGGCGGTCACTCGTCCGAATGCCTGGGTTGCCGGTCGAGTGATAATCGGTGTATGCCATTGCCATTCGGCGTGAAGCTGCTTGGGGTTGATGCCAATACCGCGCTCCTGCAAAGGCTGAAGAGACGATACAGCCATCCCAAAGCGACTAATCCGAGTTACTCGCCGGAAGGTCGTGGGGACCTGCCGCTAGGCGCACGCCCAGAAATAGTCGACTGGCTGTGGACGCACATCCATAGCAGGATTCCGGAGGCGCGTCGGTGGGTAGTCTTCGAGACGGCTACACTTGTGCATCCTGACTCTGAGGTCATCATCGCGTTCGCAGAAGGTGGATCTTACGCGATGAGGCTGCCTGAGCAATACCGAAGGATTGCGGTATCGGCTGGCGCAAAGACGATGATAGACCTCGACGACGATTGGGTGACGGGGATGGGAGAAGCCGATGCGGAAGAGTGGTGGCGAAGCGCACTTGAGCACTCCGCAACGTGACTTGCAACTTCGGATACCAGTTGTGGGCGAGTTGTCGCCGATACTTCCCTTGTCCTTTTCTTCGCCCGCCAACTCACGGCCCAACGCAGTGCGACGTGTGGCAGCACTTTTTCGGCAAACATTGCAATGAATTATGCCCGCAACTGCCATACTGTATCCAGATCAGGCCAAAGACAAACGGCCGCGGAATCTGATCGCCGGTAAACCGCTGATTCTAAAACAGCTGATGACAACTCCTTGTGGATCAAATACATGCGGCGAGCCCCCGCCCATAAGCCCTGCAGAATCAAATAGAAGCTCTCAGATGAGGGGGTGGGCCCTCCGCATTTTCCATGCCAAAACCAGCGCTGGCGCAAAGGCAAAAATGGCCCCCGCTCCGATAGGGAGCAGCGACGTTCAGCAATAAAAAGAGGACCTAGTAACTCTGGTCTTGCACTAAATATTGGAGAGCCGCTCAGGGTGTGAGAGCCGCAAGAATGAATAGGTGAGCAGGCACAGCACGACGGCCCCGGAGCAGTCGATCAGCACGTCCCACGGAGACGAGGTGCGGTTGGGCAGGAATGACTGATGCCATTCGTCGCAAATGGCGATCGCGGCTGTGCCGGCCAGCCCCATCAACGCGTCGGGGAAAAATCGCGACCGCGGCAGGCTCATCCACCAGGCGCGCAGCCAAGCCAGGCCAATTAATCCGTAGCCGATGAAGTGGCCGGTTTTGCGGATGTAGTGGTGGATCACATCCCAGCTCGGATCGCTCACTGGGCCGAAGATCATCTCGTAGAACCGGCGCAGGGGTCCCGATGTGTGGTCGGCGCCGAACCACACCGTCGATTCGACTGAAATGACTGCTATGCCAACTGCCACCGGCCACCATGCGCGAATCCAGAAGCCGGCGTGATTGCGCGCGCCATATTGTCGCCCTGCGGTCTGCCGAAGCGGAATTTCCTGAACGGCAGCGCTGCCCGGATTACTCGACATGGTAGTTCGGCGCTTCGCGCGTGATGATGACGTCGTGCACGTGGCTCTCGCGCAGGCCAGCGCCGGAGATGCGCACAAACTGCGCCTTCTCCTGCAGCTCGCGAATCGTTCCGCAGCCCAGGTAACCCATGCCGGAGCGCAGGCCGCCTACCAGTTGGAAGACCATGGCCTCGAGCGGCCCGCGGTAGGGCACGCGGCCTTCGATGCCCTCGGGCACGAACTTGGCCAGGCGGTTCTGGTTAGCGCGCTCGCGCTGCACAACGCCTTCGGTGCTGGTCTCGGCATCGCCCAAGTCGGCGTTGCCTTGGAAGTAGCGCTCGCTCGATCCCTGGCTCATCGCGGTCAATGAGCCCATGCCGCGATAGGTCTTGAAGCTGCGGCCCTGGTAGAGAATGGTTTCGCCCGGGCTCTCGTCCACGCCCGCGAACAGCGAGCCGATCATTACCGAGCTGGCGCCGGCGGCAATCGCCTTGGTGATTTCGCCCGAGTACTTGATGCCGCCGTCGGCGATGACGGGAATGTTGTGCAGCCGCGCGGCGCGATACGCCTCGGCAATCGCCGTGATCTGCGGCATTCCGGCGCCCGTCACCATGCGCGTAGTACAGATGGATCCCGGCCCGATGCCCACCTTGATGGCGTCTGCGCCCGCGTCGATCAGTGCCATTGCGCCCTCATAGGTGGCCACGTTGCCAGCCAGCAGAGCCACATCCGGAAATCGCTTCTTCACATCGCGCACTGCCTCAAGAACGCGCGAGGAGTGGCCGTGCGCGGAGTCTACGGCCAGCACGTCCGCGCGAGCGCGAACCATCTCGGCAGCGCGCTCTATATAATCGCCAGTGGCGCCGATGGCGCCGCCCACGCGCAGCCGGCCCTGCTCGTCCTTGCTGGCATTCGGGTACTTCAGCTTCTTCTGGATGTCCTTGACGGTGATCAGGCCCTTGAGCTCGTAGCCTCCATTCACCACCAGAAGTTTCTCTACGCGGTGCTTGTGCAGGATGCGCTCGGCTTCCTCAAGCGTGGTGCCGACTGGAACCGTGATGAGATCCTCTTTCGTCATCACATCGCCCACTGGAATATCGGTGCGAGTCTCGAAGCGCAGGTCGCGGTTGGTCAGGATGCCCACAAGCTTTCCGCCGCGCGTTACTGGCACGCCAGAGATCTTGTACCGTCGCATCACCTCGAGCGCGTCGGCGATCATCTGGTCCGGCTCGATCGTGACCGGGTCAACAATCATGCCGCTCTCAGAGCGCTTTACCTTATCGATCTCGCCCGCCTGTTGCGCAATCGAAAGATTGCGGTGCACGATGCCGATACCACCCTGCTGCGCCATGGCAATGGCCATGCGCGACTCGGTGACGGTATCCATCGCAGAGGAGATGAGCGGCGTGTTGAGCGTGATCGCGCGGGTAAGCTGCGTCTGCGTGCTGACCTGGATTGGCACCACATCGCTGTAGGCAGGCACCAGCAGCACGTCGTCGAAGGTCAGGGCTTCCGGTAAGTTTTGAGCCAGCATAATGGTCTGATGCGCCTGGCGGCCTATGGATTGAACGATTCCATGACCGGCAAGCGCTTCTTTTCATTCTACCGGAGGGCGATGCGGGCCTGTGCCGGAGCCAGTCCAGCGCAATCCAGACCGCCCGCCAGGTTGACGACCGTTGGCAACCATCGCTAGTCGCCATCTGCCCGCATCGCTACAATCTCAGCGCGGGTCTGTTGGGCAGCTGCTCGACAATCGGCATAGACCCGCGGCTCTCCAAATTGCACAACTGCCTCACAGCGCCGCATGCCAAGCACCTTCCAAAGATGCGTCAGGAACCCGGCATCTCCATACCAGCACAGTTCGCGTTCGGGTGTTTCCGGGGCCGAACCGTTCTTTATCTTGTAGCGGATCGCGACGGCGGCAATAGGCGCGCTGATCTGGGTGGCAGGCTGAATCAGCCTTGAATGAAACCGGAGCACATTGCTTCCGTCCGTGCTGGTGCCCTCTGGAAACAGCAGCGCAGGAACGGGAAGCTCCAGGCGCGCGCTCATCTGAGCGGCTACTCGATTGGCGCTGGCGAGGCTGGCTCGATCAAGAAACAGCGCGCCACCGGCTCGCGCCGCCCAGCCAAAGAACGGCCAGCGATTTACCTCCGCTTTTGCCACAAAAAAGCACGGCGTGATGCCACTGAGAATGACAATATCGAGATAGCTGAGGTGATTAGCAACGATCAAGCCGCGGGCCGGCGGCTGTCCTTCCGTGAGGCAGCCGATGTTGAGGGCCGCCATAACCGCGCGACATGATGTCTGCAACCATTGCGCCTGGCGCTCGAGCAGCAAGGGACCACGCAAGCGGGTCATCCAATAGCGCAGGACACATACGCACAGAGCCAGAATCAGCGCAAGTGCTCGATGCAGACGACGCAGCATCATGGTTAGACGGGCGAAAAAAAGCGAGCGCGCACAGAGGGTGAAAGCGTCTCGAGATCGAGTAGCGTTAGAAAATCGATCGTGCGAAACTCGCGGTCCCAGGCCGGCGGAGAGGCGATGCGCGCGCCCAGGGCAAGATACGTTTTGAGGAGCTTGGGAATTTTCATTTCCTGAGCCGGCGAGCTATTCCGCTGGCGCGATTGCGCCTCACCCGATCCGTCCAACTCGGCGGGACAGATAAATTCTTCGGTCGGGACGGTTTCGAACTCCGGCGCCGCGCGGAAGCGTTGAAGCTGGCAGTACATTTGCCACCCTTCGGCCGGGTTATTCGAATTCATGCTCGAGCAGCCCAGCAGATACCTCAACCCCATGGCGGAAGCATATTGCGCTATGCCGCGCCACAAAAGCGTAAGCACCTCGGGGGTGCGATGATCGCGATCGACTGCCGCGCGACCAAGCTCAAGAATGCTCGGACGGAGCGGCTCGTATGGAGCGAGCACAAACTCCTGCCCTGAATAATAGCCCGCGTTTTGCGCCGCGGTGGATCCAGACTGCATGCGGTAGGTGCCCACCACACGGTCGGTCGCGGACTGTTCCACGAGCAGATGCTCGCAACAGGAATCAAACTGATCCTGGTCAAGCCCAGTTTCGTACGAACTTTCGAGGCCTTTTCCCAGTTCAAGATTGAACACCAGGAATCGCAGGCGGCAAGCGGCCCTTCGATCTTGCGGCGTCTCAGCAAGACGAAGCCGGTAGGCACCAGCCTCGGCATGGATCTGCAGTCTGACCAGATCCGTCGCAGTAGGTTGCGATGAATCTGCCGGAACAAGCGCAGAGGTGCAAGCTACCCATTGCGGAAGTGGAGCTTCAAGCCGGATTTGAGGAATCACACCGCGAGTATCCATTTGCTGCGGTGAAAGGAAGATCAAACGAATGCGAATTCCAGGCAAATCCGAGGTTGCTAGAACAAGCAGCATACCAATCTGAAGGTCACCGCCACCCGGCTTTGAATGTGCCGCGCACACTAAGCGCTAAAGGAACTCGTCTTATACCCTGCAAGCGATGAGCCACGACGGAACGTATGCCGCGAGCTTCAATTCACGGCTGCGGCTGCCGTTCTAAACTATCGGCTAAGAGCCGCATCAGGTCTGGTTGCCTCCTGAACGGGACCTGGTGCGGCCAATTTTCGAACTGGCGCCAGCATTGCGTCTGCGGAAGTGGTTCGCAGCAAGTGCTCCAGTCGATCGGGAGGAGTTGAGTTGGGAAAGCCGGAATCGGGATTTGGGACTCTTTCGAATGTTTCGCGACGTGATTTCATTGCAGGATCGGCAGCCCTGGCCGCAACGGTCGTGCTTGACCGCAAGGCGTTATCGCAGGCTGTCAACAACAATGCGAGCCAAATTTCAGACGAAACTTTTAAGCGCGCGCAGGATCGCGCAGCAGCGTTAGTGAAGAAGATGACGCTGGAGGAAGTAGTGGGCCAGGTCGTGAACGGGACGCCGGCGATTCCCCGGTTGGGGCTGAGCCAATACAACTACTGGACCGAAGCACTGCATGGTGTGGCAATGGATGGCCCGATCACATCGTTTCCGCAGCCGATTGCGCTGGGATGCTCGTGGAATCCAGAGCTTGTTTACAAGGTTTACAGTGCGGTCTCAGATGAAGCGCGTGCTTACCACAACAAAACCGGGCGCGGTCTGACTTTCTTTTCGCCGGCAACGGTGAACATGGGTCTGCGCGACCCGCGCTGGGGACGCGTGAATGAAAACTTCAGCGAAGACCCTTATGCGGTGCAGGTCTTCGGAATCCAGGCAATTCGCGGCATGCAGGGCGACGACTCGAGATATCTCAAAACGATTGCCTGCGCGAAGCACTACGCCTGCAACGACACCGATACTGATCGCGTCTTTGCGGACGCGGCGCCGGATCGCCGCAGCTTTTGGGAATACTACACGCGAGGATTTGAGGCGGCGGTAAAAGACGGTCAGGTGTTCAGCGTCATGTCTGCCTATAACTCGCTATGGGGCATTCCCTGCTCAGCCAATCACTTCCTGCTGACGGAGATTCTCCGCGATCGCTGGAACTTTAAGGGCTATGTCGTTTCCGACTGCGATGCGATCGGGGATATCTACACTACGCACCATTTTGTAGAAACCGGCGAAGAAGCAGCAGCACTGGCCATCAAGGCCGGCTCGGACTTGAACTGCGGACGGACGCTTTCCAAGTTCCTGATGACTTCTGTCGAGAAGCAGCTTGTCACAGAAGACGCCATCCGCACCGCACTCACACGCGTTCTTGCGGGACGCTTCCTGCTTGGCGAATTCGATCCGCCAGCTTCGGTCCCGTGGAGCAAGTTGTCAGCTTCGGTCCTGGAAGATCAGGCGCATTGCGATCTAGCCCGCGAGGCCGCGCGGCAGTCGCTTGTGCTTCTCAAGAATGACGGGCAGATGCTGCCGCTGAGCAAACACAAGATCCGCAGCATCGCTGTAATTGGGCCAATGGCCGGTGCATGCCACCTCGGCGGCTACAGCGGCAACTCGACAAATCTTGTTTCGCCTTATGCGGGAATTGCGGCAGCAATGGGCGTGACCCTGTTTTCCGGTAAAGTTCCTGCTGGAGAATTTCTTAGAACCTCGAATGTTCGCGGCCCCGTTGTCGGATATTCGGAGGACGGGCAGCAAATACTCACAAAAGTCGGGAACAACAGTTGGGCGCAGTATGGCCCGCTCGACTTCACGGGGAAAACTTCAATCGAGTTCGAGCTGGCAGCTCAGTCAGAGGGTGATATCGCAGTCCATCTCGACAGTCTGGGAAATGCGCCTGCCGTCACTGTGCATGTTGTCTCTACCGGTGGAATGGATACCTGGAAAGCAATCAAGGCAGATCTGAGTGGTATCACCGGCAGCCACATTGTCTTCCTCAGATTCCTTACCAACAGCCGGAACGACGTTCTGAATATGCGGTCATTCAGGCTATTGCCAGTGCCTCAGGAAGAGGCGTCTGCGGTGAATGTCATTCACGCCCCGGGCTGCCCGATTACCGGCCAAAGAATCGGCTCTTTGCTTGAGTCTGCCGTAAAGGCCGCGTCGCAGGCGGATATTGCGCTTGTCTTTGTGGGAGACAACCGGCTGCTTTCCGATGAGGGGCGCGACCGGTTCGACATCGCGTTGCCGGATGCACAGGAAGAGTTGATCAAGGCAGTGCTAGCTGCGAATCCCCGCACCGCGGTTGTCATCAACACCGTCTGCCCGGTGGCTCTGAGCGACGAGAGCAACAGGGCGCCGGCGATTCTCTGTTCGTTTTTTGCCGGCGAGCAGCAGGGTCATGCAATCGCCGATGTGCTCTTTGGCGACTACAACCCCGGCGGAAAATTCTGCTCAACGTGGTATCGAAATGTTGGCCAACTGCCGAACTTTCACGATTACGACCTGAAGCACGGCAGAACGTATATGTATCTCCGTGGAGAGCCGCTCTACCCATTCGGCCACGGCCTGAGCTACAGCAGCTTCGCGTACAAGAACCTGCATCTCGACGCAGACCGCCTCGTTCCGGGTCGCACCATTCGCCTCACCGTCGACGTTACTAATACCGGGCATGTGGCTGGCGACGAGGTTGTGCAGCTCTACATTACAGCTCCCGGCAAAGT
>JASIJX010000530.1 GCA_030049955.1 Acidobacteriaceae bacterium | reverse complement strand
AGCTTGCTGATGGCGTCGTAAACAATTGGGTCGGCCTTGAGCTGCGACTCCGAAACGAAGCCCATATCGCCGCCGTTCGGGGCAGTGTTCGGGTCTTCTGAGAAGCTGGCCGCCACTGCGCCGAACTCGTCGCCGCTCTCCAGCCGGTTATGCGCCATCTCGATCTTCGTTTTCGGGTCGGTCGCTGCGGGTCTCTGCTGCGCCGGCGTGGCGGCCACCACAATGCGCGCCAGGTGATAGCGGGGCTCGATCAGGTCAAAATCCGACTTGTGTGCGTTGTAATAATCGCGCACATCGGCGTCGGTAATATTGATCTTTGACTCGATCTCCTTGTTGAGCAGCTTGTCGCGCGTCAGTTGCCGCCGCACGTTGCGCTTCAGCTCGTCGAGCGTAAGGCCCTGCTGCTTGAGCAGTGCGTCGAACTGGTCCTCGGTGTACGGCGCTTTGATCTCAGTGAGCTTGGCGTTCACGTCCTCGTCGCTGGCCGTCAGGTTCAGCCGCGCCGCGCGCTGTTGCAGGATCTCGTCGTCGATCATGCCCCTCAGAATTTGCAGGCGGCGGATATCGGACGCTACAGGATCGAGCTTCTGCTGGTTATCGGTCTGGCCCGCCTGATAGGCGCTGTCCAGGTCCGCGCGGAGAATGTCCTTGCCATTCACCGTTGCCACCACGTCGGCCGAAGGCGGCCTGTGGCAGGCGGCTAGGCCCGCGACGAAACTGAAAAGCAAAAGAAAAAGGCCGGCACGAAATCCCGTACCCCTGAATGTGCCCCTGAACGACTCGACGTGCAACGCAATCTCTCCTGAGGTTGTCGTCCTTGCCGCAACGATCTGCGGCAAGGCGTGCGGTAAGGCTAAAGGGACCTTGGCTTTCAAGAATAAATCCCGAGCCAGCCTCGGCGATACCGGAATCTGGCCAATTTTGTCAATTGCGTCATTCCCCGCATCTACTTGCCCGACCTGCCTGTCTCGTCCGCCCCACCCGCGTTGCTCGCCGGCTGCGGTGCGTCCGGAGCAGGCTCCGGCGGCGGTTGTTCGCCGTGGGCGCGCAGTGCGCGGTCAATCGCCGCCCACAACTGCTCCTTCGGCACCGCGCCGTTCACCCGCTCGCCGTCCACAAACAGCTCCGGCGTGCCTTCCAGGCCCAGCGCGTCGGCTTCCTTCAAGGAGGCCTTCACCACGGTCTCGTCCTGCTTGGCCAGGCATGCGTCCAGCTTGGCAGAGTCGAGCTTGCCGAGAACGGCCTCCTGCCGAGCAATCCGATCCAGCGCCTCAAAGCTCTTCTTCAGATTTTGGTCCGAACCGGTGATCTCCTCGCCGTGCCCGTGCAGGTAGTCCACGTAGGTCCAGTACACGTCTGCGCTCTGCGCAGCCAGGCAGTTGGCGTTCACGGCCGCATGCATGGCCCAGGGGTGCAGGTCCGTCAGCGGGTCGTCCTTATAAACAAAACGGACCTGGTCCTTGTAGTGCGCAAGCGTTTCCGGAAACAGCTCCTGGTGCATGCGCGCGCAGTAAGGACATTCGAGATCGTCAAAATTGATGATCGTCACCTTGGCCGCTGGGTTGCCGCGGATCGGCCGGCCCGTAATGTCGATTGCGTCCGCCGGGCTTTTGGTCAGATCCATCGTATCCAGGTGGACCAGCTTGCTATTGTCGTCGGAGATGAGGAAATTGAGCGTCTGCGTTTTGGCGCCCTTGGAAAGCGTCACAGGCAGCGTTTGGTAGCCCGTGAACTGGCTCGGCGTCCGCGCTCCCAGGGTTACGCTCACGTCCGGCGGCAGCTCGTACTCTGAGCGGACCTGCACCTCGATGCGGCGGTTGAGATCCGGACTCGCGCTCGGCGCAGACGCCGTCTGACTCCTGCAGCCGACCGTAACTCCAACAATTAGAAGCGCTGCCAACAGGCGAAAATGCGGCAAAATGAATTCCCTCTCAGGCAAGGATACTCCAGCAGGGGCATTGCGCACTGCAGCTTACCGTCATATCCACGGTCCCGGCTTGCCTGACTGGCTCAAGAGATGGACGCGCCAAATCGGGAAAAGAAATCGTCAGTAAACCGGCGGCAGCGTCGGGTCGCGGAAGACCGAATTGGCGCGGCGAATGTCGCCCACATTGCCGAAGTTGGCCAGCGTGAAGCTGTAAAGCCACTGCGTTTCGTTGCGGCTGGTAGTGCCCACTGAACCCAGTTGGAACCGCCGGTAGCCGAGCGTCAGGCCGCAGCAATCCCAGTTATAAACCGCCTGCACGCCGGCGTACTGAAGGATATCCTCGGCAAAATCGTAGCCGGCGTTCGCCGCGAAGTTAAAGCCGCCGCCGCTCGGCTTTCCGAATTCGATAAACGGCGTGAGGATCTGGCTGGTAAGGGTACGGTCGACGGCGTTTGAGATCTCGTCGGGCGCGTTGATGAGCGCATATCCCGTGCCTACGGTCGTTCGTCCAAACCCATACCCGGCAAACAGATTGTCGGCGTCCATCCGGTTGCGCTTCGGATCGTATTCAAAATCCCACTCGATGCGCATGTTGTTGATGGCCTCAAACCGCGCGCGAGAAACGACCGGCGAAAGATTGCGCGGCCCGGTCAGAAAGGTGATGGCAGCCTGTCTGAGCGTGCTCTCGAAGACATTGCGCCGGCCTCTGATTACCGCGCCGCCGAAGTACGGATCGAAAAACGCCTGCTCGGCAACCTGCCAGCTCGCCCACTCGCGCGGCGTGTTGGGGCAGCCGCCATCGCTCTCGTCCCCGCTGCCGTCGTCGCTGTCACTGTCGTTATCCGCATCGCACGGCGCGGCATCCCGCTGTCGCATGTAGAAGCGCTGCGTCAGTGAGTAATCCACCTCATTGGTATTGGTCACAATGTCCGTCGTGTCGAACAGCAGCACGTTGCGCGCCTGCGGGCCGATGCCGCCCACGTAGTGGTAAGTGACCTCCGGCTCGATCACGTGGCGCAGCTCGTGGTTCCCTGGCAGCTCGAAATCCCGCTCCAGCGCGGGCGGGCGCATGTCGAAGCTGGCCTCGGCTGCCACCCGGTTCAGCGGATCGTGGCTGATGGTGGGAATATCGCCCGTGAACGGTATCAGGTCGGGAATCTGGCTGATCGAGTAGCCGGTGTCGCGGAAGGCCCCCTCAGCCGTGAAACTCCAGCCGCCCGCGCCGAAGGGCAGCGCAAGGTGCGGATAGAAATCGACGCGGCCCACGTTGCGCGCGTGGAAATCCGGCTCCGAGCGGCTCAGGTACGCAAGCGACGAGCCAAAGCTCCAGTACGTATGCGTATCGCCCAGCGGCCGGTCGAGAATGCCGAAC
Source organism: Acidobacteriaceae bacterium (assembly GCA_030049955.1). Next base: position 1,340 of record JASIJX010000530.1, on the reverse strand, counting down.
TGCAGGTTGGGCAGGTGCAGGATGCGCACCTCGTCGCCATTCGTGGTGCTGGCGAAAGTCTCAAAACGGTCTAGCGCGATGGAAGGAACGAAGCCGTTGTGCTCGCGGCTGAACGCGACATCGCTCGAGACCTGCGAGCTTGTGGCCTGCGAATAGTTGTCGTTGAAGACCAGCCGGTAGACATAGCTCGAAAGGTATTCGGCCGTGCCGCCAACGCGCGTGTAAGGCGAAAAGTTCTTGCGGCCCTCGGCGAGAATATCCACGCCGCCCTGGTTGACGAGCTGCGTGCCGGTTGACGTGGTTTCCTCAATGCCGCGGTCAAGCAGCGCATTCCCGCGCGCGATCAGATGATCGAGCCCCGGGCCCTTATAGCGAAAATCTCCGTTCGGCGCCCAGCCGCGCTTGCTGAAGTACTCCGTCCCCGCCACCATGTCCATGCTGCGGTTGATCGCCCAGTACACCTGTTCGCCCAGCGTGTCTCCGCGGATCGACGACCCGTTGCTGACCACCGGAATCAGAAACCCGCTTTCGCGATCGCCTTCGGCAACGGCATGGCGCAGGTAAGGAAAATAGAAAATGGGGACGCTCAGGAACTCAAAAAAGGAGTTCGACGTCGAGGCGCGGCCGTTCTCAAGCGCGATCGTGCGGGCGATGATGCGCCAGTCCGGATGCGGCAGCCGGCAGTTGGTCATCGAGCCGTCAACGAGCCTGTAGTTGCCCTCGCCGTTCTCAATCACCACGCGCGCAGTAAAGAGCAGCGGATTGGTCGTCGAATAGACGACCGTGTGGCCGGCCGTGCGCACGCCCTGCGATCCGGTCACGTTGTAGAAACGCGCCGTGTGCGCGTCCAGCCGCATCTCGCCGTGCGTGGCGTTGATGAGCACGTCGTTGGGCCCGCCGGCCACCTGCAGATGGCCATCCGCCTCAAGCTCAGTCGTCGCGCGGTTGTAAGTCACCTTATCGGCGCGCAGAACGTAATCGCGGTAATGAATCACCACATTGCCAGTGAGCGTGACGATGTCTCCGGCCAGCTCCTGCCGGTCGGCCTCGAGCTCCACGGGAACGCCGGTAGCCGGTGCTGGCTCCGGCTGCGCAATAGGCAAAATCTCCTGCCCAGGATCATCAGGTAGATCATCGGGTAGCGAAGAATCGCCGGGCTGCATAGTGATCTGGCCTGTCGCAATCTGCTCTCCGGATGCACCCGAAGAAACCGGCTGAGAAGGTGCCACATTCGTCAACGTCTGCCCGCCAGCCTGCAGGTGACAGAGCGTGAGCAGCGTGATAAACACTAGAGTACGAGGACGCATCCAGGCCTTGTCGGTGCAGGCTCAGAATAGCAA
>JASIJX010000529.1 GCA_030049955.1 Acidobacteriaceae bacterium | reverse complement strand
CCACCCGAATTCGAGGCTGGCTCATGTTTGAAGACTCCACATTTGAATCCTCGGGCAAGATCAGAAAGGCTACCAAGAGCGGCCGCTGGATGTGGTTCACTTTCGCCATCAATGGCTCCATCCTGCTGCTGCTGATCTTGATTCCGCTGATCTACCCCGAGGCGTTGCCTAAGGCCGCCATGGAAACGCTGCTCTTTGCGCCGCCGCCACCACCGCCGCCGCCACCACCGCCTCCGCCACCAGAGGTGCATATCGTGCACGTGCAGTCGGAGATGATGAATAACCAGCTCACGGCGCCTACCCGCATTCCCAAAAACATCCAGATGGTGCAGGAGAAGGAAGCGCCTCCGTCGAGCTTTGGCGTGGCCGGCATGGAAGGCATGGGCGGCTCGGGCGGCGTGATGGGCGGCATCTTCGGCAGCGGTAGCGCGCCCCAGGTCAAGCAGGCTCCTCCCAAGAAGGTCAACATTTCGGCCGGCGTGGCCGTCGGCATGCTGATCTCCAAGGTGACTCCGATGTACCCGCCGATCGCCAAGGCGGCCCGTGTTTCGGGCACCGTGGTGCTCCAGGCCAATATCTCCAAGAGCGGCCAGATCGAAAACCTCCGCGTCCTCAGCGGCCCCGCCATGTTGCAGGAAGCCGCCCTGGACGCCGTCAGGCAGTGGCGTTACAAGCCATATCTGCTCAATAACGAGCCGGTTGAGGTGGAAACGACCATTAACGTGATTTTCACCCTCGGCGGGTAAACAAACCCTTTGGCCTTCTGTAGCGTCTAGGCAGAAGGCCTTTGCAGTTGCCGGGTCCGGCCCCGCAAGGGCAGTCCCTTTCACCGCGCCGCCCTTGGCGGGCGCTTTAACCAACAAACTCCTTAGGAGGAACGATTCAAGTGATTCTCGCTCAACTTTCGCACATTGCTTCGCATATGGTCAGCAGCCTGGCCCTGCTTCAGGACGAGCAGACGGTCAGCTTCAGCCCTATGGGCCTGTGGGGCCACATGGGATGGCTGGCCCGGGCTGTTGCCATCCTGCTGTTCCTGGAGTCGATCTGGTCGCTGGCTGTCATGATCGACCGTTACCTGTATTTCTCAGCTGCCCGCAAGCAGTCGCGCGAGTTCGCCCCCAAGGTGGCCGGCGCCCTCAAGGACCGCAAGCTTGAAGAAGCCATCAAGATTGCCGACCGCAACAAGAAGTCGCATCTGGCCGAGGTGGTGACCGCCGGCCTGCAGGAGTTCCGCGCTTCGCAGGGTTCGCCCACTGAGGAGACCATCGAGAGCTCGGGCCGCGCCCTGGAGCGTGCGGAGGCCATCGTCCACGCCAAGCTGAAGAGGGGTCTGGGCGTTCTCGCCACCATCGGCGCAACCGCCCCGTTCGTCGGCCTGTTCGGCACCGTGGTCGGCATTCTCAACGCATTTAACCAGATCGCCACGCAGAAGACCTCGGGCATCGGCGCCGTCGCCGGCGGTATCTCTGAGGCGCTGGTAACCACTGCCTTCGGACTGCTGGTGGCCATCCCCGCCGTCATGGCGTTCAACTACTTCACCGGCCGTGTCGAGGCCTTCGACGTGGAGATGGATAACTCCTCGAGCGAGCTGATCGACTACTTCATCAAGCAGAGCCACCAGCGCTAAGCGCTAGGCGGCCTTTGTTGATGTAGAACCGGCTCATACGAGGATCGAAGCGAGAATCATGCGGGGCAGTTTGCGCTGCCCCGCAACTTGATCGAGACTCCAGCCGGACTGGATTCGGAAACAGCGGGTCCGGAACCAATTTCAACCGCTCGGAGCCCACAATGGCAGTTGCAATTCGAGACGAAGGTAAAAAAGTAAACTCCAACATCAACGTCACCCCCATGGTGGACGTAATGCTGGTGCTGCTGATCATCTTCATGGTGATCACGCCCATGTTGCAGAACAAAGTCCAGATCGACATGGCCAAGGTGGAGAACGCCACCAGCATGCCCGATGCCGACAAGGACGATGCCATCGTGGTTGCGGTCACGCGCGACGGCAGTGTGTTCCTCGGCCAGAACAAGGTCGATCCCAGCCAGCTTGGCAGCCTGGTGCAGGACAAGCTGCAAGACAAGACCGACAAGACCATTTACGTCCGCGCCGATGCGCGCGCGCAGTATCGCGCCGTTGAAGACGCCATCGACGATGTTCGCACCGCGGGCGTCGAAGAGATCGGCCTGCTGACCCAGAAGAAGGAAGGCAACCTGGCCGGCGGCGAGTAGCCTCCGCTCCCGCGCAGCGGGATCGCATCGCGGACCAGGCAGGTAAATCGGGGGTCTTAGCCCCCGCGAAAGTTCAAACGAGGAGTTTAAGTCATGGCAATGACAACGGGCGGCGGCGGCGGCAGCATGGCCGAGATCAATGTGACGCCGATGATCGACATTCTGCTGGTGCTGTTGATCATCTTTATGGTCATCGTGCCGGTTACGCCCAAGGGCTTGGACGCCCTGGTGCCCCAGCCCCCCAAGAATCCGCAGCAGCAGCAGCCGAACGACCGCACCATCGTCGTGCAGGTGATCTACCGCCCCGGCGCTGCGCCGACTTACAAGATCAATCAGGACGATGTGGCCTACACTGATCTGCTGCCTAAGCTGACCGCGATCTACGCCAACCGCGCCGAGCGCGTGATGTTCGTCAAGGGCGATGACGATGTGAACTTCCAGTACATCGCCGACGTCATCGACATCGGCAGGGCGGCCAATGTGGATCACATCGGCCTGATGACGCCGAAGATTCAGCAGGGTCAGTAATCCGGCGCTGAAGGGTTCTTTAGGAGCACGAGGAGAGGGCTTCTGCGATGGCAATGTCGACGGGCAGTTCCGGTGGGAACATGGCAGACATTAATGTCACGCCGATGATCGATATTCTCCTCGTTTTGCTGATCATCTTCATGGTGATTGTGCCAGTGACACCAAAGGGTCTGGAGGCACTCGTTCCTCAACCTCCAAAGGCCAAGACAGCACCGCCCCCGGAACGTACGATTGTCGTTCAGGTCCTGGGACGGGCCGGGCAGAGTCCGGCTTACAAGATCAACGACACGGATGTTACGCACGGAGAGCTGTTGCCTAAGCTCACCGCAATCTACGCAAACCGGGCCGAGCGTGTCATGTTCGTGAAAGGCGACGACGGCGTCAACTTCGCCTACATCGCCGACGTGATAGATATCGGCAAGGCGGCCAATGTGGATCACATCGGCCTGATGACGCCTAAGATCCAGGCTGGCCAATAGACGGCATGCGCCTGAAGGAGAAGAAACGCAAATGAACGGAGCCGCACGTATCACGGCGCTCGCCGCAATCTTGGCCGGCACGGCTTTTTCGCTCAGCGGGTGCAGCCAGCTCGAAGCCCGCGACCAGTTGAACAAGGGCGTAGACGCCTTCAAGAGCGCACACTATGAAGAAGCCATCGGACACTTCCAGCGGGCTACGCAGCTCGACCCGAACCTGTCCATGGCTAAGACCTATCTGGCCACTGCGCTGGCGCAGAACGTCGTTCCTGGCCTGTCTACGCCGGACAATCTGAAGAACGCCAATGAGGCGATCGAGATCTTCAAGGAAGTGCTGGCCAAGGATCCCAGCGATGTGAACAGCATCCAGCAGATCGCGGGCATTTATTACAGCATCGCGGATCACAACAATCCGCAGGAATGGCTGAGCTCGCTTGAGCAAGCCAAGGAGTGGCAGAAGAAGGTTCTGGAAGTCAAGCCGGATAATCCCGAGGCGGCCTATACCATCGGGGTCATCGACTGGGACATCGCACACGAGAACCTGCTCAAAGCTCTGCAGGCGGCCGGGTTCAACGACGATGGCGAAGGAAACATCAAGGTTCCCAAGAAGGTGATGGAACCGGTCGCACAGCAAAATGCGCCGCTGGTTTCCGAAGGCCTCGATTATCTGAATCAGGCCGTTAAGGACAACCCGAACTATGACGACGCCATGGCCTACCTGAACCTGATCTACCGCCGCAAGGCCGATGTGGACTTCGGTCATCCGGCCGAAGTGAAGGATGACCTGGCCCAGGCCGAAAAGTGGCGCACTGACGCCATGGGTACCCGCAAGGCGAACGAGGCGAAGAAGAACGCCGGTCCCGGCGGCATCACCATGGACGCCAACGGCAATCTGAAGTAGCCCTCCGGCGATCGCCCGAAAACAAAAGCCCCCGCCGCGGCGGGGGCTTTTCGCTGCTCGCCGCAGGATTACTTTTCGTCTTTTATGATCAAACCAGCAAACATTGCAAGCCGCGCCAGCATATATTGCATGCCGCGCATTGTAGGAGACGAGCACGACGTGATCCGCATTCCGCGAGCGATCTACCGGCGAATGGGGGTCCTGCATCTCGGCAGGCGGAGAGTTCAGGACTTCATCGATTTCATCCAGAATCGCAAAATCGATCTGCTCATCGACGTCGGGGCCAATTCAGGCCAGTTCGGCGAATCGCTGCGAGCCGACGGATATCGCGGGCGAATCATCTCCTATGAGCCGATCGCAGCCGAGTTTGAGGCGCTTTCCCGCAAGGCTGCCAGGGATGGCAACTGGGAAGTTCATCGCTGCGCCCTTGGCGCCGCTTCGGGCACAGCAACCCTGCAGGTCTCCAGGCTGTCGGTCTTCAGCTCGATGCTGGATCTGGCAGGCAGCGCCAGGCTGCATGACGATCGCATGGCAGTCGACCATGTCGAAGAAGTTCCCGTGCGCACGCTGGACGAAGTAGCGGCCCGGCTCACTGGCAGAATGCTCGTGAAAATTGACACGCAGGGCTATGAGAAGCAGGTCCTCGATGGCGGCCGGCAGACCCTGCCGAAGCTCGAAGGGATCATGCTTGAGCTCCCTGTCATTCGCGTCTACAAAGGCGCGTGGCGCTTCCACGAAGCAGTGCAGCACATGTTCGAGCTGGGCTTCGTTCCCGCGCAGATCCAGCCCGTCGGCTACCATGGCCGGGACAACGTATCCGCCGTGGAATTCGACTGCCTGTTTCGCCGCATGAACGAACTTGACGGCCCGACTGGTTCGGGCGCCCTGTCCTAGCTCCGTCAGAGCGGGAACAACGGCCTACTGCGCCGGCACTCCCTGTTTCAAAATCTGCTCGGCGAAGTAGTTCCGCACCTTGGCTTCATCCTGCAGCATTTCGATATAAGCGTTCTGCAGCACCTGTTTCTGTCCGTCATGCAGGAGCTGGTGTATGTATTGCTGCACCCTCGGGTCGTTCAGCTCGCGCTGCCCAGCCGGGTCGCGGGCGATGAGCTTGAAGATGTCGTATTCGGTCACCTTGTGACCGGGGCCGTTATCGGTAATGGGGATCACGTCGGTGAACTGGTCGGGCTTGAGCTTGCTGATGGCGTCGTAAACAATTGGGTCGGCCTTGAGCTGCGACTCCGAAACGAAGCCCATATCGCCGCCGTTCGGGGCAGTGTTCGGGTCTTCTGAGAAGCTGGCCGCCACTGCGCCGAACTCGTCGCCGCTCTCCAGCCGGTTATGCGCCATCTCGATCTTCGTTTTCGGGTCGGTCGCTGCGGGTCTCTG
>JASIJX010000528.1 GCA_030049955.1 Acidobacteriaceae bacterium | reverse complement strand
GTATCGATTGAAAACGTGCAGGAATTTAGCCGGTTTTAGGCTTCTTGGCGTTGTGTGGCTAGTCCGTCTGCGCTGGTCCCGGGTTATGCTGTGGCCGAAAAGGAACACAGTCCAGAGCCACAAGCGGAGAGGAACCGGCCATGCAGTGGAAGGTACGATTTTTGGGTTTGGATGTCCATGCCGAGACGATGACGGATCTGTTCTTTAGCACAATGCGCTTCTGACTCAGGACACCAAGCTCCAACCCCCATCCACAGTGAGCACTTGCCCCGTGATGGATCGCGAGGCGTCGGTGAGAAGGAAGGCGGAAGCATGCGCAATATCTTCGACCGGAATCATGCCACCGGCAAGAGGCTGCTTGGACTGCATGAATTCAACGATGGCTGTGTCCGTCGAAGCTCGCGCGCTCATCGGTGTTACCGCGAGGCCGGGTGCGATGGCGTTGACGCGAATCTTCTGCGTCGCATAGGCGGCAGCAATCGCCCGGCTCATTGCGATGATCGCGCCCTTGCTGGTGCTGTACGCGATGGTGTTGAAGTGATCGGGTTCGGGGTCGATGCCGAGGATGCTGGACATATTCAGAATGACACCACGCTGACCATTGTTGCCTGGTTCCTGTGCCAGCATCACGCGAATGGTCTCGCGGCACATACGATATTGGGTTGTCAGATTGGTATCGAGAGTTATGGCCCAGCCCTCCTCTGTGCACTCATGAATGGGGCCATCTCCAAAGCGGCGGCCGCTTATGCCGGCGACATTATACAGCGCGTCAATGCGGCCGAATCTGGTCACACACTGGGATACGGCGGATTTTGCGAACTCCGGATCGGTGAGGTCACCGGCCGCCCAATTCACCGAAGCATAGGATGGGCCCACGGATCGCGCTACTTCCTCGCAATGCTCAGCATGACGCGCAATCAGAAAAAGCTGCATCTGAATGGCGCCGGCATGCGTTGGCAGCACGCGCGCGGTCTCAGCAGCGATGCCGGAAGCGCCTGTGATCAAAACCGTGAACGGCATGAAAATCTCCTTCAGCTGGCTGCCGGATCAAGTTTCGCCGGATGGGCAAGAGCCCGTGCATAGCGGTGGCGTTGGTCGCTCAGCCACTCGTCATAATTCACCTGGGTCTCATTCAAATGCATGTTCTGGAGCACACAGTGCTTCTGCCCGCGGCGCACAAATTCGCGAATAGTCAATTCATTCAGCGAGTGAACGATGGTAAGAGCGCCGATCGAGGAGAGCGGGCACACTTTGTACGGTTGCATACCGCCCTCGACGGTGATGGACACATCGCCGGCGGGCATGCCGTTGTCGAGCAGAAAGCCGCGATGGGCCTCCGACACGACGTGGTACAGCGTCTTGCCCGAGGAGTGCTTCGGCCTAGCGGTGCTGGACTGTTCGCGCGAGGTGATGGCGATGATCGGGTTGTCGGGGAACCGGCGATTGAACTCGACGGCCACGTCGACAGCGGTTTGCGTTTGTCCGGTTGCCGAAACTACGATTAGCGGCTCTCCCATGCCGAACTCAAATTCGTCGAGCAAGCGGGCGCCCAGTCCTTCAACGCGCTCGATGGCCTGATTCAGGCGTAGGCTATCCGCCCCAACTACGTCGGTGAAATTTGAGAGCGCATGCGGCAGGAGTGGATGAAAGCCGGTGAGCGCTCCCATGCGCACGCACAGTTCTTCGACGACAATGCGTGAGTGGCCATTCGCGTAGATATGGACGAGACCACCCGAACCGATGACGTCGGCAAAGATACGGGCCACCTGTTCGAGAATCTCGGCCTGCGCAAGCACGCTGTCGCGGACGCGGTTTAGTTGCTTCGGAAATGTTAATAGATCGTTCAAGTCTGCTCTCCTTGTATGTTTTCGGACATTAGGCGCGGCGCGCCTCCAAAATAAGCTCGCAAAAGCGGCGAGCGGTGGCGGAGATTTCGCGGGGATTTCCATTTCGCAGTGCTGCGATGCTCACGAGCTCGCTTCCAACGCCCAGCGCGGCGGCGCCGGCCCTCACGTAAGCTGCAGCATTCTCGACCGAAATGCCACCCATCGGCATCAGCTCGATCTGCGGCACCGGAGCCTTCAGCGCGCGGATATAACCTGGGCCTCCCGCGGAAGCTGCAGGGAAGACCTTTACCAGGTCGGCGCCGGCGGTCCACGCTGCCAGAACCTCAGTGGGCGTGAGCGCGCCCGGCAGCACGGCGACACTATATCGCCGGCAGAGCTGAACGGTTTCGAGATTGAGTGCAGGGCTCACAATGAACTGTGCCCCTTCAAGAATACTGATCCGCGCGGTTTGAGGATCGAGAACGGAACCCGCTCCGAGAATCATCGTCGATCCGAAGCGCGCGATCGCGCTCCTGAGCAACGCGGTGCCGCCCGGCGCGCTCAGCGCGATTTCAGCGATTCGGATATCGCCTTCCTGCAGCGCTTCGAGTGCATCCAGCGCCTGCTTTTCGGTCTCAACTCGTACCGCGGGGACAATGCCGCCGCTTCGTATAGCGTCGAGTACATGCGCGCGATCCATGATTTTTCTCCCAGAGCCGAACTTATTACCGGTCCTACCGCCACCAGATATTGAGCGCGATGCAGACGAGGACAATGACGACGGCGATGGCCCAGAGCCCTGAAAGTGCCGTCGATGATTTTGCCTTGCTGCGCGAATAGACCACGCCTTCAAGTTCCGCCGCCTGCTTGGCCTGTGTAAACGCGCTCACACCGCAGGTTACGATCATACATACCACCCAACCGGCGATCGCCCCGTAGAATGGCCTGGCAGCACCACCAGCGCGGGGAAGAACAGCTTTATGACGGCTGCGACCAGCGGTGTTTGCGAAGCATCACGCACACTGCGAGCAGCCAGTGCGCGTTGAATGAGCAGGAAGTCGGTGCACCAATATCCGCAACCCAGCACCATCCCCAGCCCGAACACCAGCCCGAAGACATCCATCTGTGATCCAAACGGC
>JASIJX010000527.1 GCA_030049955.1 Acidobacteriaceae bacterium | reverse complement strand
ATCACCGAAGGGATTCCCACGCTCGACATGGTGAAGGTGTGGGCGAAGCTCAAGACCTCGAAGTCGCGGCTCATCGGGCCGAACTGTCCGGGCGTGATCTCGCCGGGCAAGGCGAAGATCGGCATTATGCCGGGACGGATTCACAAGGAAGGCTCGGTTGGCATTGTCTCGCGCTCGGGCACGCTGACCTACGAAGCCGTGCACCAATTAACGCAGCGCGGGATCGGACAGTCGACAGCGATTGGCATTGGCGGCGATCCGATCATCGGGACAACGCACATCGATGCGCTGCGCCTGCTTAACGACGATCCGGAGACCGAAGCCATCATCATGATTGGCGAGATCGGCGGCACGAATGAAGAAAAGGCCGCTGCATTCATCAAGGAAAATGTGAAGAAGCCTGTCGTTGGCTTCATCGCCGGCCAGACTGCGCCGCCGGGACGCCGCATGGGCCACGCCGGCGCAATCATCTCCGGCGGCGAGGGCACAGCATCCGGCAAGATGAGGGCGATGAAGGAAGCCGGCATTCACGTTGTCGTTTCGCCGGCCGAGATCGGCGAGACGCTGGCGAAGGTGATTGGGAAGGCTTAGAAAACAGCTTCAAGCTGCTAGCCTCTGGCTTTTAGCTGTAGGCCCGCTTCGATGACGGGCCTACATTTTTATGGGCGCATAATGGCGATGTTGCCGCCACCGGTGGTGAAGATTACCAGGCACATCAACAGCAGCATTAGCTCGTAGTTCCAGCCCGAGGATTTTTCGCCCCAGAAGCCGATCTTCCACTTTACGGCCTTCGAATAGATGGCGCCGAGCATCAGCAGCATAAGACCGAGCGCCGCCCACTGCGTGAGGAACCCAACCGCGATTGCGATGGCGCCGGCCAGCTCCGCTGCGCCCAGAAAGACCGTGAAGGGGATGCTCTTGCCGATGCTTTGGGCGCGTTCGCGCGGGTTGCGCAGATGGCTTAAACCGCTTGTGCCAAAAACGAGCGCCGCCATAAGGCGCAGTAGGAAAAAGGCCCAGCCGGAGTATTGCATCGCGGCGGGTATGGTAAACATCGCGACTCTCCTTCGTTGCTACATTTCACACCAAGAGCACGTGGTTGAACAGCTTCAGCGACCGGCCGCCCACGATTACCTTTTCAGCGGCGACCTGGTGCGCAGGGGAAGCCTCCTTGCCACCCTTATACCCAAGCTCGGGGGCAAAGGCGGCGGACCATCCCATTAGTAACGTCCGGCTCATGTGCGCTGTGATGCAGGACTTACGTGAAGCTGTTGCACTTGAGTGATTTTCGGCAACGGGTTGTGCATCTTCCGGGGGATTGGCGGGAAACCTGTGTGAGGCTACCCTCATTTTCCTAAGGCCTCAACCTCCCCTCCTTTTGCTCCGATAGCTGTTCTGAGGAGGGATTTCACCCATGCGCTCAGTTGCACGTTATCTGTTTGCGCTCTCTTTGTTTTTTTTCATCGCTGTCCCCGTCGCATTCGCCAGCGACGTGTATGCCGCGCTGCACGGCACGGTCACCGATCCAACCGGCACGGTGATCTCCGGCGCCGCCGTCACCGTGACCAACATGGCCACGGGTATCTCGTCAGAGCGGGCGACCGATCGCGCCGGGTACTACATCTTTCCGCAGCTTCAGGAGGGCGTTTACGCGGTCACCATCTCAGCACCGGGGTTTGAAAACTTCACGGCCAGCGCGCTTCGGTTGAATGTGAACGATAACCGCGAAGTCAACGCGCACCTGGTGCTCGGCGACGTTTCCCAGACAGTCCAAGTGGTTGCCGAGGCGCTGCAGGTGGAGACCGCCAATACACAGCTCCAACAGCTTGTGACCGCCGAACAGCTTGAGAGCGTGCCGCTCGAGGGGCGCGACCCGGCCGGCCTGCAGAAGCTCGAGCCGGGCGTTTACGAGTCTTCGGACCGCTTCGGAACGTTTGCAACCAACGGCAACCAGACGGCGCAGAACTCTTACCTTGTCGACGGCATCGACATCAACGATCCGATGCTTGAGCGTGAGGGCATCCAGGTGAACCCTGACGCGCTGGCTGAGGAGAACATCGTTACCAGCACTATGAATGCGGAGTTTGCCCGCAATTCAGGCGCCGTGGTCAATCAGATTCTCAAATCGGGCGGCAGCCAGTTCCACGGCAGCGGTTTCGAGTTTTATCGCGACACATTTCTGAACAATGGCGACTATTTCTCGCAAACCCGACCAATCTTTCACCAGAACCTGTACGGCGCCACGCTGGGTGGTCCCGTACTGGCGCGACGGCTTTTCTTTTTCTCTGCCTACCAGGGCCTGCGCAACCGCACGGCGCAAACGGTGCTGCAAACTACGCTCGACAACGATCAGTTCGCCGGCGATTTTACCGGTGACCTGAACTATGCTTCCGGCGCGGCCAACAGCGCAGGACTCAGCTCAAATCCCATCCCATTCAACATTGGCTCGTGCGTGGCCAATCCTTCGGGGTCGAGCCCCGAGACCTGGGCGCAGTGCTTTGCTTCGGGCCAGGTTGAGGTTGCGCCCGCCGAGTGGAACCCGATCGCAGCCAGCCTGATTCACAAATATGTGTTGCCCCCGGCAGAGACGCTGGGCGGCGTGGCTTATGCGAATTTCAATGCGCTCGATACCGACGCGCAGGACCAGGGCATTCTGCGCTTCGATTGGACGCCAACGGCTACTAACAGCCTGTGGGCGTCGTCGATCTTTCAGTCCAGCCCAAGCACAACGGCGCTGACTTTCTCCGGCGCGAGCTTCCCCGGCTTCGGCTCGCTGGAGTCTGATCACTACAAGCTCTTTGCGGCATCGTGGACCCATACTTTCAGCGCCAGCCTGCTCAATGAGCTGCGCGGGTCGTATTTCCGCAACCCGTACGGCGCTTTCATGCCGGCCGACGTGGTGTCGCCCAGCTCGGCGGGCTTCGCCATTACGCCCGAGGATTCCAACCATTCCGGGCTGCCGTATCTGACGATCGGCAGTTACTTCAATCTCGGTTTCAGCTACCAGGGTCCGCAGCCGCGGCTCGACACCAACCTTATTTTTGCCGACAACCTGACCTGGGTGCTTGGCAATCACTCGTTGAAATTCGGCGCGCAGTTCGAACAGTTCCGGGTGCGCAATCCGTACGATGTGTACAACAACGGCTTCTTCGCCTTTGAGGGCGGCGCGCAGGGCGGCGGCCCGTACAGCTCGGGCGATCCGCTGCTCGATTTCGCGCTTGGCATTCCCGATCTCTACTACCAGTCTAATAACGGCTTCATCGATGCTGTCGCCAGCGAGCAGTTTGCCTATGCGCAGGACAGTTGGAAGTTGAACTCTGATCTGACGCTGAACTACGGACTGGCGTGGGACGTGGAAACGCCGGACCAGAACAGGCAGGATGCAGGCCTGGGCGTCATCTGCTGGCAAAATTCGAGCGCAACGTCGAGCATCTTTACCGGCGGACCTCCGGGGCTGTTCTGGCCGGGCGATCCGGGCTGTAACGCGGCTGGCTCTCCGGTGGCGCACTACGATCATTTCGGTCCGCGGCTCGGCATTGCGTGGTCGCCTTCGGCGGCGCCGGCATGGCTGATCGGCACGCCGGGCGCGCACGATTTTTCGATCCGCGCCGGCTTCGGGGTTTACTACAACCGCGACCAGGAGGAGCAGTCGCTGCAAAATCTCGAAGACCCGCCGTTCATGGTGGTCTCGCCCGGAGTTACGGCCATTGGCGGCAGCCCGTCGCTGGCTAACCCCTGGGCAGACGTGGCCGGCAACGGCTCGATGACCAACCCGTTTCCCTACGCGCCCATCCGGCCCAATTCCATGATTGCGTGGGCGAACTACCTGCCGCTGCAGCTTGCGGCGTTTGCGCCCGATTACTCGGTCCCCTACACGTACAACTACAACCTGAACGTGCAGCGGGCGCTCAATCCACGGATAGTGGCGCAGGTCGGTTACGTGGGCTCGGCCAGCCGCAGGCTTGCCTCCTGGTATGAGGGCGATGCAATTACGCCCGCGGGCCACGCGGCCTGTCTTGCCAGTCCCATGTGCGCGTCGAATCTCGGGGAAGTTCACCTGCTTTTCCCTCAGTACACCGCGCAACCGGCGGTGGTTGCCGGCAATCCTTATGGCCTGCCGAACGGTACACCGTACTACGTTTCCGTGGGCGAGCAGAACACCGAAGGCACATCGAATTACAACGCGCTCCAGGCTAGTCTCATCCAGGCGCCGGCGCACGGGCTGGCCTTTACGCTGGCTTACACCTACGCGCACGCGCTCGATGACGCCTCAGGCTACGAGAGCGCCGTGGGCCGCACGGGACGCGTGCGCAATTACGTTCCGGGCTTCGAGTATCTGAACTACGGCAGCTCGGACTTCGATGCGCGTCAGCGGCTGGTGGCCTCCTACGTCTACAACCTTCCGTCGCCCGGGTT
>JASIJX010000526.1 GCA_030049955.1 Acidobacteriaceae bacterium | reverse complement strand
AAATCTCTGAGCTCAGCGATGGTCTTTTGTGGGAATACGACGCTCTCCTCAAACTCCCACCCGCGCCGTGTGTCTATTGCGAGGCGACTACGTGCAATATAGTCACGAAGTTCTTCCAATCCATATTGACGAGCCAACTTCCGGGCACTGACGCCGGGACGCTTCGCTCTCAGCACAAACCATGATTCCGGCGCCATCCACTTTTCCTGTGCCACATCTTCGGGCTTTTCTTGCAACATTTTGTCTCTGTTCGAAACGTTGAAATTTGTGTGATAGATTCCTCGATCCAGATCCAATGTGACACGGGTGATATTCGGAGCCTTTTCACTTCCCTCAAACAAAACACGCTCACCGGTAATGTCATACACGATGCAGTCCGGAGTCCAAGTACAAGTAACGATGTAGTAATGGTGATTAATCGCATGGGCTTGCAGTGCGGATCCACCTGAATACGCGCTCGACCATAGCACTACCTCTGCACCATGGTCCGAAAGTCGTCGCCAAACTTCTGGAAAGTTAATGTCATAGCAGGTGGCAAATCCTACTCGCCCAAAATCTGCCTGATAAGCTTTGGTTACGTCGCCTGGCTCGACCGGAGGGTGAAAATCGTATTCTGACCAATAAGGAAAGACCTTATCGTATACGGATACAATTCGTCCCGATCGGTCGATGAAGACGGCGGAATTCAAACGCCGTTCGCCTTGTCTCCGATCGATGGGGCACGAAATGTAGGTTTTGTGTTTTTTGGCTAAACTGCTCATTGCCGTAACAGTCGGCCCATCCAGCGACTCCTCACTGGTGTTGTTCAGGCCACGCAATTGCTCAGGTAAGACAATGATGTCCGGGCTTTGCAACCCCTCTTGGTCTACGTAGCTGCAAATTTTATCCAGAGGCAGCGAACCACCCTTGAAGCCGATGCTCGAGATGCGGACCGGGCGTCCGATGCCGTCTCCCCACCCAGCCTTAAAGCCTGGTTTCGAGTAGGTTCTACCCTCTTCGTTCACCGTCAGCGAATTTGCATCGCTGCACCTCACTCCGGCGATCGCGCTCGCTCCTATTGCCGCGTTCTTGATAAAAGCTCTTCGGTTCATAACCTATCCTCCTGAGAAGAATGCTTCGATAGCACGAGACATGGCGTTAATTCCAAAAGCCTCGAGGATGATCCCCGGCAGGCACACTACTGCTTCCCGCAGCAAATTTCTTCCCTAATTCTCACAATCGCCAACATTCGAGTCTTCCAGTCCAGCTATCTTCAATTCTTGGTTTCCCAATCGAGAAGCTCGGCGCGCATCCAGCTCCTCGCTATAGGAAATTCCGACATCACCAGCCGCGACGGCATGGCCTACATCACCCTTTTCGAGAGCTGCAAATGCACTATTTCCGCGATGTGAAGTGCAGGGATAGTGGTGATGGCGTAGCCATCCTCGACTTTAAAGGCCGTTGATCGATCCGCCCGCATCAGCCGCATTTCTTTCACCTCATACCCATCGGGAATTCTAATACCCACCTCGATGTTCGTGACTTGCATGTACTCCTGCCTCATCAATCCCGAAGCGGCATCTTTAAATCCGACGTTCCCCAACACCCAAAGCGCCAAGTCTCCGTTTATCGAGCGCCGCAAAACGCCATAAACTCCCTTTGGCGCTCTCAGCTTAAACGGCATTGGCGCTTCGCACCCCAAAAAACGCACCATCGATGCAAGCAACTGGCTCGTCGATCGCACCCGATCGTAACGGTAATTCGCCTCTAAGCTGCCGCTGATGTAAATCGCCCGTCCTTTCCCATAGGTATTCGCCACCACCGCAGGCCCGCGCACCTCGTTCGTCCCTAAATTCCAGCAGACCGCTAGCACGCTCGATCCGTGCCGCGGCTCTACCGGGACTAGCCGGCCGTCCCCTTCTATGATCGCGCCAGGTCCGTTTTCCCCCATCGCCGCATGCTTCTCCATGACCCGGTAGTAACACTCCGGTTCGCTCCTCAGTGGCTCACCTTTCATCTCGACTCCTAGAACTTCTCTGAGCGCGCCTCCATCTTTTCGCAACCCCCCGTACTCGTCGTATAACCCTGTGTCGTAGGTGGCTAGCAATCCTCCGCCACGCGCCACCCACGTCGCCAGACGCGCCGCCTCCTTATCCGAAATTCCCGAGGCTCCGCAAAGGGCAATTACTCGCTGCCCGTTTAGCCATTCCTCGCTCATTTCCGTGCTGGGATTCACGTCAAAGCTGATCCGCTCGTCCAACATAACCAACCCAAACGCCTGACTCATCAACGGCCAGTTCCAACTCCCCGCTTTGGCGCGCCACCGCTGCAGCGACTCCCATGTAGGAACTACAGTCACATACGGCACAGGAACACTATCTTTATGACTCTGCTCGACAGCCTTCATCAACGCAAACACCTCCTGCGCCGCCTCGGCGTGCCCACTACCCACCTTAAAATACAGCCGGTTTGCCGTCGCATAGATCGGCTGGTTTCCGCAAGCAAGATCTGCGAAACCTTCCAAGCGAATCTCGTCTCCGTCTTCCAAATTCGTGTTGTGCACTACCCACGGCTGATTCTCCGGCGGCTCTCCAAACCACGTCACGGAGTAGCTTCCCATATACATCTGGGCGACCTTTTTATAGGGCCGCGCCATCGACGCTCCCATCATCCCTGTTGCCAGCCGATCGTAAGTGTCCTGTACAGACTCGACCATAAAGCCGTCTGGAAGACGGTACTGCAGCGGCAGCGAAGTTCCACGCCATGTTGCCCCGTTATGACAAAGCATGAACTTACCGCTCTTGTGTGCGATCCTCCGAAAATCCAGGAGATCCTCCATCGTCAGCTGGTTCGCCCATTGGAACCAGGCAAGCAACGGCTTCATGTCTGCATCTGCCGGAAGTTGGCGCCAGTCCAGCGGCAGCCCGTTCCGCCCAAACCTCACTACCCATTCCAACTGCTCTAAATCCAGCCCACTGAATTTCCGGAAATTTTTGCGGCAGGAGTCACAAAAGCAAATTCCTGTGTACCCGAAGTCGCTGGGCGAATCGAAATAGATTCCCTGGATGTCGTGCTCGCAGATCTCACGAACAACAGTTCGGATACCTGCCCGATATGCGTCTCCCGTCGTACACAATCGCTGGGGCTGTGGCGTCCACCCGTAGTGGGGAAATGATCCGTAGGGTTGTCCATCAGGTCCTCGCAATACCCAATCCGAGTACCTCGGGTGATCCTTAACGTAATCGTCGGACAACATGATGGGTGCGCCATAACCAACGTAGCAGAACTGTCGCACTCCTATCCGCTGGCATTCCTCAGACACTTCGCTGATCAAGTCCCGTCCGCCAAGTTCCTGATGCATGGGGAAGGCATTGCTCGGATAATAGGCCCAATATCCGATCGGCTGGAACCGCAGAAGGTTTGCTCCCAACTCGGTCACCGTCTCTAGCAGCCGCCGAGCACTAAAATCCTTCATATGCGGGTAGAGCGGCGGCGAATAGCCGTCAAACATCACCGTCCGCGCATAACGTAGCCATTCTGGCGGAATATAGCTGTCCTCTACGGCGCTCGATGGATCTTCGCCGACGGGCACACCCCAGAAATTGAACTCTTGCGTCGCACCTAACCGTATTCCGGCTAGCGTACCCAATCCTCCGACGGTGCCCCTAAGAAATGTCCTCCGTTGCATGCTCGTTACCCCCACGGTTAGTTTCCCAACATTAGACCTTCAAGCCAGAGCCCGTCCTCGGGATCTTCGGGAATTACTTAGCCCATTCCCATTGCAAGGCGCTCCACTCGGACGCAGTGAGCGAGATGAGAAGAATGCACCCTGTGGCACTGCTAATTCCCCCTACAAGGAGCGCAGACGCCATTAGTGCTGGAAAAGATCAGGATGGCGACGCGCAGTTGCCGGCCCTGGCCCCGTCCCTATACGCGACAGCCCACACTGGTCCAGCATGGGCAGCAGTTTCTGCCAGGCATTGAGCCAGACGCGCTCTTCCCAGCCGCACAGGCGCCGCCAACGGGTGGAACCATCGGGTATTTCTACAATCGCTAATCAGCGTCCCTCTTTTAATGCCCCAAGAATCCCAGCGAAGGCCGGTTTGGGATTGAGATTGTCATCGAACAACAAGGGTTTTTCTGCTCTGAACTGATCGGCAGAGACCTCAAGGCTATGTAAATACTTCATATTGTCGCCGGTACCCCAAGTTGTGAATCCCGTGCAATTCGAATCCTTAAGGCATGTGTGGAGAACGTTATAGAAAACGTCTTTTTGCTTTTGCAGAGAATCAGACAAGCTGCCTCTGCCAGACAGAGTTACATCCATCTCCGTTACTTGCACTTGCACGCCGACCTCTTTGGCCTGTGCGAGGAACCACTTGAACTCGTCGCTGTAGCTCGGGCATAGGACATCCAACTGGAGGTGCATTTCTATGCCGGCAACATCGATAGGAACCCCCGAAGATTTCAGTCTGCGGATAAGATCAAAAAACTCACGCGCCTTGGCTTCGTTTACACCACGGTGACCGAAAGTTTCATTCAATAGTAGTTCAGCATTTGGAGCTGCTTCACGCGCATAGCGAAATGCTCTCGCAATGTACTCGTCCTGTCCGAGAACCTGCGACCAGCATCCGTTATGGGCTGGACTAAGAGGCTCGTTAACGACTTCCCAACCATAGAATGTGTCTCCACCATGGAGCACGATGGCGTGGATCTGATCTCTTAGCACTCGGTCTATCTTGTTTTTCGACCATGTTCTACAGCGATCTTTGAACCAATCCGGCCCGCCGCCAGGACGATAGACAAGTGCAGCGCCAAACAACTTCATGCCATGAGCTTCAGCAAAACTCATATCGCGGTCCATGCCACCCAGATCGAACTTCCCCGGTTGTGGCTGCGTAAGCGGGAACATGACGATCGATACGCCAGAGTTGAAATCCGTGGCCAAGATCTTTTTGTACTTGGAGCTATACCAATAACGGTCCTGAAATGTTGTCCCGAGCCAAAAATGCAGAGCGTCCGCATACGAGCGAAGCGTTTCTTGTCCACCTGACCTTGCACTGGTAGGAGAATTATGCGCCACCTGTGCATGGCCGGACGCAACGAAAGCAACGACCGAACACGCGACTATTAAAGCGAGATAATGAAGCCTGCGAGATTGCCGCAGCATTGCATGCCCCCTATAAAAATTCAACGAGAATCTTACTGGCACCCCAAACCAACTGAGACCCTTCGGTGAATCGGCCTCTGGTAATCAGAGAAAGACACCGGCCCGCCGGGAATGCAGCTTAACTTTTTGAAGCTTTTATTCTCCAGCTGGCTTCGCCTTCCTGCGTTGCAAGACGAGCTAGAACCTGGGGGAGACCATTTCTGACGTGCGCCCGCATTGCTTCGTCCGCGACTTGTATGTCGTCACTGCACAGCGCTTCGGCTAACTTCGAATGAAATCTCTCTGGCTGAACGTATCGTTGAGCAGCAAGA